>JAMNYG010000018.1 GCA_023622945.1 Bacillota bacterium
AATTTTTTTCGGAAGACTTATTAAAGTTAGACAAGAACATAGAAGAAAAAATTCGCCTTGTAATACATGAAAGCAGCAAAAACAGTTTCATGGAAATAAAATCAATCAAGGATGACATAAATGGGCTTATGCTCAAAAAGGCGGAGATAATGGGCAGTGTAGGCACAACAAGCGGGTTTCTTGAAGCAAAAAAGCAGGAGAGGGAAAATCTTCTGAATAATATAAATGCAAACAAGAAGGAAGTGATATCATCCGAAGCAGGCCTTATATCCTTTTCAGTGGACGGATATGAAAACGTTTTGCGTCCGGATCTGATTGAAGGTATTACTCCTCAGATGCTTGAAGAAATTAAAATCAAGGAAAGAAAAAAAGTGATAAACAACTTTAATGTAACCGCCGGCAAAGCATTTGCCAAGGTGATAAGAGGACTTGAATGCAGAATAGCCGTTGTGTTGGATGATGACAAACTGGCCGACCTTAAAAAGGGAGACTGGGTGCTGGTCAGGATTAATGAGCTGGGCAGAAACATAAAAGGGAAAGTTTCCTACAGATCGGAAAGTTTTGACGGAAAATACATACTGGCTGTTACCATAAATGAAGCCATTAATGAAACCGCGCACCTGAGAAAGGCAAATGTAGACATAATAAGATGTACAAACGACGGAGAAGGCATATACAGGGGTCTTAAGGTGCCAATGAGCAGCCTTATTGACGTGGATATCAAAAAGGGCACTGCCAGGATAATCCTGGTAAAAGCAAATCGTGCAAGCATCAGGGATGTTGAAATTATCATGCATGATGATGAGTACGCCATAATAAAAAGTTCGGATAAAACCCAAAAGGGTACCGTAAGCCTGTATGACACCTATGTGGTCAATCCGGAGAATATACAGGAAGGACAGGTGATCAATTAGTCATGGATACAGGAGTTAACATAAAAGAGAATATCGCGGCAGTAAGGGCGAGGATTGCAGCTGCAGCTCAAAGGGCAGGGAGAAATCCAGAGGATATAACTCTGGTTGCAGTAAGCAAGACTGTGGAGCCTCAACGTATAATTGAGGCCATAGACGGAGGGATAACTCATCTAGGGGAAAACAGGGTCCAAGAACTGGTTAAAAAATATGACGCCATTCCCGGGAGAATTCAATGGCATCTGATAGGACATCTTCAAACCAATAAGGTTAAATATATAATTGACAAAGTGTCCCTGGTCCATTCGGTGGACAGTATTGAACTTGCAAAGGAAATAGACCGCAGGGCAAACAGAAGAGGCACCGTGGTGAATATCCTTATACAGGTAAACGTGGCCGGAGAGGAAACGAAATTTGGGATATCCCCTGACCAGGTTGAGGATATGATCGAAGAAATCCGGTCGTATCCCGGTATAAAGGTAAAGGGGCTTATGACAATAGCTCCGTTTGCTGAAAATCCTGAAGAAATCAGGTACGTGTTTAGGGAACTGAACAAAAAATACATTGACATAAAGAGGAAAAATATTGATAATATAGATATGGAATACCTTTCTATGGGAATGAGCAACGATTTTGAGGTAGCAATTGAAGAAGGTTCCAACATGGTCCGTATCGGTACCGCAATTTTCGGCAAGAATAGATAGCAGAGCGGTAATGTCCCATTACTAAAGATAAGCAGGAGGGATTTTGGTATGTCAAAGCTATTCGATAAGGTTCTTAATTTCGTTGGCTGGGAAGTGGATGATGAAGAGACCGTCGAAGAAGAGGAGGAAATAAAGGAAGAGGAAAACAGTTCTCCGTTTCTGTACAGCAATGTGTCTGCACATAAAAAACACCAGGGCAAAGTGGTAAACATACACTCCCAGAATCAGATGAAGGTTGTTATTGTTCAGCCCGAGTCCTATGATGATGCTCAGACCGTATGTGACCACCTCAAAAACAAAAGGCCCATTATTGTGAACCTGGAAGAGATGGAAAAGGAAACTGCCAGGAGAGTTATTGATTTTCTCAGCGGTTCGGTATATGCCCTGGAAGGCAGCATACAAAAAATATCCAGCGGAATTTTTCTCATCGCCCCGCATAATGTCGATATCATGGGGGATTTAAACGATGAGTTCAGCAGAACCAGAACCAATTTCCCATGGCTGAAATAAAACATATATGCAGTTTTAACGGAGGAACGGAATGGCTTTTCTCATTCTTAATGCAATTATATGGCTCTTTAGAGTCATAAGATATGCAATAATTGCCCGTGCGCTGATATCATGGTTTCCTTTTCCGAGGGATAATCAGATTGTCAGATTCCTGTACATTATAACCGATCCTATTCTTGAACCGGTCAGGGCATTGATAGCAAAGTCAGCCCTGGGCCGGAACATGATGGTGGACTTCTCGCCTGTAGTGGCATTCCTGTTGCTTTCAGTGATAGAAAACATAATTATTATGATATTTTAGAATGATATTGACATGGACAGGGATTATATTCTAAAAAGGCTCAATAAAGAAGAAGACAGGCTTATTGTATCCAAAGCATTGGATAAAGCCGAAAAATCCAGGAAAACTTTTTCGGTAACACATACAGACTTTCTCGACTCCTATCAGAGAAGCATCATTGAGAAGGCTCTTGATGAGCTGGGCTCTTATGATTATGAATTTGACGGAGGTTTTGAGGGGGCAGAAAGAGTCATTCTGATTTTCTACCCTGAATTTTATGACAGGGAAGGAGAACCTGAAAAGCACTTTTTGAAGGCCCTGCATATTAATCTGAACAGCAGGGGGATGCTGACCCACAGGGATTATTTGGGATCTCTTATGGGACTTGGTATTAAAAGGGAAAAAGTTGGAGATATTCTTGTCAGAGAAGAATCCTGTATCATTATTGTAACGGAAGATATAGCCGATTTTATTAAATGCAACCTGTTTCGCGTGGGAAACACAAAAGTGGATGTTGAAATAATGGATGTGGGAGAAATAGACGTTCCCAAACCCAAAACCAGGGAGATAAAAACAACCGTTGCGTCACTGAGACTTGACTGCATCGCAGGTGCAGGTTTCGGGATATCCAGAAGCAAAGCTTCCCAAATGATTAAGGCCGAAAAGGTGAATTTAAACTGGGTGACGGTAAGCGATACATCAAAACAGGTCAATGAAGGGGATACCATTTCCATCAGGGGCAGGGGAAGAGTAGTTGTGGAACAGGTTATAGGTAAAACCAGGCGGGACAGGATCAGCGTTGTCCTTAAGAGAATGGTTTAACTCTGTTAATAATTGGCGGATAGGAGTGCTGTTTATGAATTTCACGCCCAATGACCTTCAGAATTTGACGTTTAAAAAGAGCATAATGGGATACAGTGAAGACGCCGTAAATGAAGTCCTTGACAAGATAATTGAGGATTACACCGCATATATAAGGGAAAACATAGAGCTTAAGGACAGGATTGCAGTGCTGAATGAAGGCATACAGCATTACAAAAACATGGAAGAATCACTGCAGAACACTTTAATTGTTGCACAGCAGACCAGTGAAGAGATAAAGAAGAATGCCTACGAGAAGGCTGCAAACATCATAAAGGAAGCCGAGATCAAGGCACAGAAAATAATCAATGATGCAAACCAGGAAGTCATAAGGATTAAGTTCGAATATGAAGAGCTTAAAAAGAAGATGCACATATACAAATCAAAGGCTGAAACCCTGCTTCTCTCACAGCTTGAGATACTGAAATCCATGGGTGAAACAGAAGATTGACCTTGACACGAATTTGTGCACTGCTGTATAATTCAATAATAAATCCGGGGAGTTGGCTCCCATGGGTTAAATTCAATATTGAAAAATGCGATGACCGGAAAGAGTAAATGGCACACTTCCTTACAGAGAGCGGGAAAGGGTGGAATACCGCAGGAAATGCCGTTGAAAATCATCCGCGAGCAGCTTACTGAACGTTAACCCTAAACAGGGGACAAGTAGGATAAGCCGGTTAAAGCCGTTACTTTAATGAAGCGATTATATTGACCAAGTCTTTGTACTGACAAAGTCTTTGTGTCATATAATAAACTTGGGTGGTACCGCGTGAGAAAACCCTCTCGTCCCTGTGCAGGATCGGAGGGTTTTTAAATTATATAAAGATATAAATGCCTGATTTTTTATGATCGGGCAACAGTCTTTATTAAAAATGACCGCTTTAGTGCAGCATATTACATAACAGATATGAGCATTGGAGGAATTTAAATGGCTGAAGACTATGGAAAAACCCTTAATTTGCCGCAAACCGATTTTCCCATGAGGGCAAACCTTCCTCAGAGGGAACCTGAAATCCTCAGGAAATGGGAAGAAATGGACATTTACCATAAGCAGCTGAGCCAAAATGAAGGAAAACCGGTGTTTATTCTCCATGACGGGCCTCCCTATGCCAATGGAGGAATTCACCTGGGAACAGCCCTTAACAAAGTACTTAAGGATATAATCGTAAAATACCACAGCATGACAGGTTATTACGCTCCTTATGTTCCCGGCTGGGATACACATGGGCTTCCCATTGAACAAAGGGCAATTGTGGAGCTGGGGTTAAAGAGACATGAAACCCATCCCGTAGAATTCAGGAAAGCTTGCGAAAACTTTGCTCTCAAATATCTTGACGTTCAGAGGGAAGCATTCAAGAGGCTGGGTGTCAGGGGAGACTGGGAGAATCCGTATATAACGCTGACACCTGAATTTGAGGCAAAACAGATAGAAATATTCGGTGAAATGGCCAAGAAAGGCTATATTTACAAAGGATTAAGGCCTGTTTACTGGTGTCCTGACTGCGAGACCGCCCTTGCGGAAGCCGAGATAGAATATGCAGAAGACTCTACGCTGTCCATTTATGTCAAGTTCCCGGTAATGGACGATAAAGGCAAGCTTAAGGGAGTGGTCGGGGATTTAAGCAAAGCCTATTTTGTAATATGGACCACAACAACATGGACACTTCCCGGAAACATGGCCATATGCCTTAATGCCGATTTCGAATACTCTGTTGTCAAGGTGCAGGATGAATATTATGTAATTGCTTCAGAACTTGTAGAAAACGTAATGAAAGTAGGACAGGTAGAAAACTACCAAGTGGTGGCAAGCTTCAAAGGAGAAGAACTGGAAGGAATTGACTGCAAGCATCCCTTCATGGACAGGAAATCAGTCATAATCCTCGGAGACCATGTAACCCTTGAAGCAGGTACCGGGTGCGTTCATACTGCTCCGGGACATGGTGCTGAGGACTTTGAAGTATGCCAGAAATATAAAATTCCCGTAATAGTGCCTGTAGACGACAGCGGATATATGACAAAGGAAGCAGGCAAGTTTTCCGGGTTGTTCTATGAAAAGGCCAATGAGCCCATCATAGAGGAACTTAAAGCAGGCGGATACCTGTTTGCGTCAGAAAAGATCGTACACCAGTACCCACACTGCTGGAGATGCAAGGAACCCATTATTTTCAGGGCTACTGAGCAGTGGTTTGCTTCGATAGAAGGTTTCAGGAAAGAAGCCATAGAAGCCATTAAAGATGTGCGCTGGATTCCCGCCTGGGGACAGGAGAGAATAACCTCCATGGTCAGAGAAAGGGGAGACTGGTGTATTTCAAGGCAAAGAATATGGGGAGTGCCCATCCCGATATTCTATTGCAAGGATTGCGGAAAGGAACTCATCAATGATGATACAATAAATGCGGTAAAGGAACTTTTCAGAGAGAGAGGTTCCAATGCATGGTATGAGCTGGAAGCTGACCAGATTCTTCCCGGACATGTAAAATGTGAGTGCGGAGGAAGAAACTTTGAAAAAGAAAAGGATATCATGGACGTTTGGTTTGATTCAGGATCTTCTCATGCAGCGGTGCTGGAGACCCGGGAAGAACTGAGATGGCCTGCTGACATGTACCTGGAAGGAAGCGATCAGCACAGAGGCTGGTTCCAGTCATCATTGCTGACTTCCGTTGCAACAAGGGGAACCGCACCTTACAGGAACGTGCTCACCCATGGCTATGTAGTTGACGGTGAGGGAAGAAAAATGTCCAAGTCCCTGGGCAACGGTATTGACCCTGAGGAAATAATCAATGAGTACGGCGCAGACATTTTGAGGCTGTGGGTTGCTTCGTCAGACTATACAACCGATATAAGAATTTCAAGAGATATACTCAAACAGCTTTCGGAAGTTTACAGAAAGATCAGGAATACCTGCAGATTCATACTTGGAAACATATATGATTTTGATCCCAACAAAGACGCAGTTCCTTATGAGGAAATGGAAGAGCTGGACAGGTGGGCTCTTATGAAACTAAATGGCCTGATCAGGAAAGTAAACGATGCGTATAAGGAATATGAATTCCATATAATGTTCCATGCAATTCACAATTTCTGTGTTGTGGACATGAGCAATTTCTACCTGGACGTAATAAAAGACAGGCTTTACACTTCGAAGGCGGATTCCAGGGAGAGAAGGGCTGCCCAGACGGTGATGTTCGAAATACTTGAGGCGCTTGTCAGAATGCTTGTGCCCGTGCTGGCATTTACCACTGAAGAAATCTGGCAGTTCATGCCCCACAGGGATTCTGACATAGTGGAAAGCGTTCAGCTTAACCATTGGCCTCAGATAAATGAAAAGTATGATAATCCTGAGCTGGAGAAGAAATGGAACAGGATCCTGGATATCAGGGAGGATGTATCAAAGGCCCTTGAAATTGCCAGGACCAAAAAGGTGATTGGACACTCCTTAAATGCCAAGGTAACCATTTACGCAGATGATAAAAACTATGATTTCATTAAGGAAATAGGGGATGAATTCCTTACAATATTCATAGTTTCGGGATTTGAACTGCAGAGAATGGAAGATGCTCCGGAAGATGCTTTAGCAGGAGAAACGGTTCAGGGAATCAAGGTAATGATCAGCCGCGCAGAAGGTGAAAAATGCGAAAGATGCTGGATGTATTCCACCACCGTAGGAACAAATGAAAAGCATCCCAAGCTTTGTGAAAGATGCGTGTCCGTGATAGAGAACGCATAGTAAAATGATATGCAGAAATAATAATAGACTAATAAAGAGACTGTTCTAAGGTACGGGGACACTTCACTACTGAGAAGGTGTGAATTTCAGCAAGAGAAGTGTCCCCATGCCGCTGCAATGCCAGGAATAAAAAATATGTCATAGAGAGTGATTTGATTTGATTAAGCATGTTATCAATTTGGGGAGAAGGAGCTATCCTATTTACATAACCACAGACTATTCCGGGTTGGGGAAATGTGTGGCCAATTCCGGCATTAGCGGAAAAATGGTTCTTGTTACGGATACCAACGTTGACAGGTACCAGGCCCAGGACTGCATGGATGTACTCAAATCGGCGGGTATTGAAGTCAGCAGGTATGTGTTTGAAGCCGGAGAGGCCAGTAAAAATCTTGATACCGTAAACGATATTTACAGGTTTCTCATAAAAGCCAGGCTTGAGAGAAACTCTGCCCTTATAGCACTTGGCGGCGGAGTGGTAGGGGATGTGACCGGTTTTGTTGCTGCCACTTTCCTTCGGGGGATAAACTATATTCAAATTCCCACTTCAACCCTGGCCCAGGCAGACAGCAGCGTAGGCGGAAAGGTAGGCGTTGATTTCGAAAGCAATAAAAATATAATAGGAGCTTTTTACCAGCCCAATTTCGTGTATTTAAACGTCAATGCACTGAAAACCCTGCCCAAGAGGGAATTTATCTCAGGTCTTGCTGAAATGGTTAAGCACGGCATAATATGCAATGCAGACTTTTTCGATTATATAGACTATAACATCGACAGGATAATGAGCTATGATGAAGACGTGCTCCAATACATCGCAAGAGTCAATTGTCACATCAAGGGTAAAGTGGTGGAGCAGGACGAAAGGGAGGAAGGCCTAAGAGCCATCCTCAACTTTGGACACACAATAGGTCATGCAATAGAAAGCGCATCAAACTTTACCCTGCTTCATGGAGAATGCGTCTCCATAGGGATGGTTGGGGCATTTAAGATGGCTTTGTACCTTGGGATGGTTGACCAGGCTGCTGTTGAAAAAGTGACGGAAGTCTTGAAGAAACTTGGCCTTCCTGTAAGAGCAGCAGGTATTGACATGGATGAGGTTTTAAAGAGGATGTATTACGACAAGAAGATAAAAAAAGGCAAGCTGGTATTTATCCTCCCAAAGGAAATAGGTCAGGTAGTGCAGCTTAGCATCGATGACATGGATTTGGTCAGGAAGGTACTAAACGAGCTGAGTTAGACGTTAGGAAATGACTTCCTGAGTTAAACGTTAGGAAACAATTCTCGGAATTATGGATGGGGACACTTCTCTGCTCAGGGGAATAACTTCGCAGCATGAGAAGTGTCCCTCTTCCATGTTTTTAGAAGTGTCCCTCTTCCATGTGTTTGAGAAATGTTCCCGTGCCCTGGAGAAATGTCCCCGTGCTTTAAAATGCCATGGGTTTCCAGCAGCCCTTTTTGCTTCTTGCAGGCAGCCCGAGGATCTCACGGGCTGTGTCAACGTAGTACCTGTAGTTTTCAATGGGCGTTCCGTTGGGTATCCGGTGGTCAAGGCCAAAGGCGATACCGCCCTGCTGCATGAGCGGCTGAAGCTTGTACTCGAGTTCTTTTCGTATGGCTTCCTTGTCCATCCTTAAGACATGTTTGTCTATTCCGCCTTTAAAGGCCAGTTTTGTACCGTATTTTTTCCTCAGCTCCACCATATCCATGCCTGCCGCAGGCTCCAGGGGGAACATGATGTTAACTCCGCATTCCAGAAAGGAATGGATGACAGGGTTCATATTGCCGTCGCTGTCCTGGCTGAACAGCTTTGTACCTTTTGAGGAAAGCATTTCCCAAATCTTTCTGTAATAAGGTTTGATATATTCTTCAATTTGGCAAGGACCGATTAAGGGTCCGGACTTGCCGGCCATATCTTCATGGACGGTAAGATTATCTATCACGAGCTTGTCGCTTATCCTGTCAAGAACCTTGAAAGCCGTATCGCTGATGGTGTTCAGAATATCATGCATAAGCTCGGGCTGATCGTAATAGCAGTAACATACTCCTTCCTCTCCCATAAGCTGCCTTGGGAGATCAAAACCTCCGGGCATGGAGGCCACAACCAGTGCCCCTTTGGCTTGGGCTTTTTTTGAGGCTTCTACCTGGTCCCAGTCAATCCTTTCTTCTTTAAATTCAAACCAACTTTTTATTTTAAGCCAGCTGTCCATATCCTTTACGGGGTAGTCTAAAGGAAGGGCTATTGTGGCACTCTTTTTATAAAGCTTGGTTTTTCTTCCCAGGTAGTCTGTTTTGATAATATACTCCGGGGTATTTTCCAGGACACGGGGAGTAAATCCGCCCAATTGACCGGTGTTTCCGCCGCATCCTACCTGATCCACATAGTCAAAATCAAAAGCAGCCAGGGCTATTTCATCATCGGATGCTCCCTGGCTTCGCCATTCATTCTCCAGTCCGACCAGAAGGCCGAAGAGCTCCACAAACATAGGTCTGTCGGTATTGCCGAAAGTCATAAGCTCTATATATTCTTCACGGTGCCATCTCATTGTCTAGCCTCCAAGCTTCCGGATGCTTTCATCAAAGGGTGGGTACAAAACTCCTCTTTCGGTTATTATCCCGGTAATATACTCAGCAGGAGTCACGTCAAAAGCCGGATTTGCTACATTTACGCCTTCAGGCGCAATGCGGATACCTTTTATGTGTGTTACCTCCTCAGGCTTTCTTTCCTCAATGGGGATGCTGTTACCGTCAGCAATGGTGAAATCGATGGTGGATACCGGGGCTGCCACGTAAAAAGGTATTTTGTTTTCCTTCGCAAGTACTGCAAGCATGTAAGTGCCTATCTTATTGGCAGTATCACCGTTTAAAGCTATTCTGTCAGCTCCTACGATAACGCAGTCTATTACTCCCCGCTTCATGAAATATCCTGCCATATTGTCACATATCAGTGTTACCGGTATCCCATCCTGAAGGAGTTCCCAGGCAGTCAGCCTTGCACCCTGGAGATAGGGCCTGGTTTCATCGGCGTATACCTTTATGTTTTTGCCTGCCTCGTGGGCTGCCCTTATGACCCCTAAAGCCGTTCCGTAGCCGCAGGTGGCAAGCGCGCCTGCGTTACAGTGGGTGAGAATGGTCCAGTTGGGCTTTATAAGGGCATTGCCGTTTGCCCCGATGGCTTTGTTGGTCTCAACATCCTCCCTGTCCATCAGGCATGCTTCTTCTTCTATGATCTTTTTTATCTGATTGACAGGCTTATCTTTGTTTTCACAGGCTTTGTCATATATCCTTTTTACAGCCCAAAAAAGATTTACTGCAGTAGGCCGTGTAAGACGCATTGTGTCACATATTTCTTTCAATTTCTGAAAGAAAACTTCCTTTGATTGGGTTTCAATGGCCATTGCACCCAGTGCTATCCCGTATGCCGCGGTCACTCCGATCGCAGGAGCACCTCTTACTATCATGTTTTTAATGGCGTCTGCTGCCTGTATGTATGTGCGGCATTCCACCGTCACATATTCTGCGGGCAGCCGGGTCTGGTCTATCAACCTGAGAACGCCGTCCTTATATTCCAAAGGTCTCATTTCCTGCCTCCATTTTTTCTCCTGTTATTTTTTGCACACGCAGTCATGCCTGCTAATATCGATCTTGTCTATCAAACCGAACAAAAGCTTTTTAACCTTTTCGTTATTTTCATTGAACACCCTGTAAACTTCCTCTTCGGTGACGGGCAAAATATCATCCCGGCCTTCCAATCCTGCATCATAATCGGTTATCAGGGAGATGTTGACATAGCATATGTTCATTTCCCTTGCAAGATAACATTCAGGGTACTGGGTCATGTTTATTACATGCCATCCCATGCTGCTGAACCAGCGGCTTTCAGCAACGGTTGAAAACCTTGGTCCCTGGATGACCACAACCGTCCCGTTTTCATGTGCCGGTATTCCCTGTTCCCTGCACGTTTCAATGGCAAGTTTCCTGAGCTCCGGGCAATAGGGATATGCGGAGCTTATATGTTTGGTGACAGGCCCGTCATAGAAGGTATCCTTTCTTCCCCAGGTTCTGTCCACAAACTGATCGCAGATAACAAAATCCCCGGGCTTTATGTGGGGCTGCAGGCTTCCTGAAGCGGAAGGAGCCAGAATACAGCTTACGTTAAGTTGTTTCATTGCGTATATATTTGCCCTGTAGGGGATCATGTGGGGAGGATACTGATGTTTCTTGCCGTGACGGGGGAGAAAAGCTATTCTTTTTCCGTTATATGTAGCTATGGATATTTTGTCGCTGGGCTTTCCGTAAGGTGTTTCCATTTCGATTTCTTCAACATTTTCCAGAAACGAATAAAATCCTGAACCTCCAAAAACTCCTATATCTGCCTTATATTCCATACTGACCCTCCTTGGTACTCAAAATGTTTTTAACAAGCGTATAACTTAATTATATTACAAAAATTTCGAGTTTCAAACGACAGGTACATGATCCTGTATAAAACCAGCTAATTGGACAGAATAAATTGCAGGAGGCTCAATAATGTTTGGAATAAAAAGAGTTTTGCACGCAATAAATAAGAAAATAGACAAAATCTCGCTGAACATGGAAAGGTTCAAGCTGGTGGATTATGTCCATTACCTTGAAAATCCCCGTAAAATGCTTTTGTCAAATTTCTTAAGCGGTGTGGCAAGGGGATTTGGTATGGCAGTGGGCTTTACACTGCTTGGTGCAATACTCATATATGTACTTCAGATTGTGGTAAGATGGCAGTTGCCGGTGATAGGAAAGATAATATCGGATATTGCCGAAATCATCCAGGAAAGCTTGCGGGACGGAAGGAGATAGTAAAATGGATAAAAATACCGTTGAGAAACTTAAAAGAAAACTGATAAACCAAAGCAAACGGATTGAAGAGACCATACAGTCAATGGAAAGAAACAGGGAGGCCGAGCAGGAGAACAACTATCCGACTGAGCTGTCCAACTACGACAATCACCCTGCGGAAATAGCCTCGGAGCTGTATGAGCTGGAGCATAACCTTTCATTGAGAGAGCACCAGGAACGCATGCTGATGCAAACCCGTGAAGCCCTTAAAAGGATTGAGAACGGAAGCTACGGTATTTGTGCTTCCTGCGGAAAGGAAATCACGACCGAAAGGCTTGAAGCACTGCCGACGGCGGAAATGTGCAAAGACTGTGAAGATGAAAGGAATGAGAATGTAAAAAAGAAGTGGGAGACACCTCCCAACAGGTCCCTTCGGTTTGATGCGGGAGAGATATTTAATGAATGGAGCGACCTTGACTTTGAAGGTATGGATCAAATGAACGATCTGATGAAATACGGTTCTTCAAGCAGCCCGCAGGAAACAGGAAACAGAATTCAGCCGGAAGAATTTTATACAAATGAAAAAGATGAACAGGGAGTGGTTGACCACATGGATAAAATATCAAACCAGGAATATAAAAAGCAGCTCCCGGACTAACGGAACCGGAATGGAGAAATGGATTAGAAAGGAAATAGTAGTTGCAATAAATGAAATTTCATGATAAAATATGCAATGGACTTCCGGCGGCAAATACTTCATGGGGAAAATTACAATACCATTGCCTTAGTCTTTGGAGCGCCGAATTCTATAAAAATTATAGAAGCGGGGGAACCAGTTTTTTGGGGTGAATCATATTTGAGTGCAGCCATTAAGAACTGCCGCTCAAAGGTGTAGGGTTATCTCTCCGACCCAAACCCGTCAGCTAACCTCGCAGGCGTTGGATGAGGAGATTGCAGGCTTTTTACATGTGCCTATTGGAATAGGCTCAAGATGTATATTTGTTTTTGAAAAAAAGGCTATGGATCTCCCATAGTCTTTGATTTTTCAGCAGGTGCAAATCATGTTTTGCTTTTGAACGTCAGTCATATTAAGGTACTCCTCATCTGACAGACTATCCAAAATTCAATCAATAAGACAATCGAAAACATAATCAGAAGGACAATCAAAAAAATCCATACATAATCAGAGAGACAGTCAGAAGCGCAATCAAAAACATGGTCAAAAGGGCAGTCGCAAAGGCAACCGGGAAGACAAATCAAGTTCAGTGAAATTTTGTTTGGAAAAGCGGTTACCGTGAGGAAACAGCCTAATAGTCCAGATACAGACTGATTTTGTCTTGAAATATTGTATGAATAATCCATAAATGTAAGATAAACACAATAAACAAATTGCTAAATATATAGTTCAAATTTAAACCTATAAACAATACGAACATGTAATCAGATTCAGTCATTGCAATTCAGGTTGACAGATGAAAAAGAATCAAAACCAGGGAGGCATGATGTTGAGCGAAAAAATTCTTGAAGTAAATGATTTGGGAGTTAATTTCCATATCCAGGATCGTGTAATCCCTGCCGTTGACGGAGTCAGTTTCTCCCTGTCAAAAGGGGAAACTTTAGGACTGGTTGGTGAATCGGGCTGCGGAAAGAGTGTTACCGCCCTGTCTATCATTGGGTTGCTGCAGACCCCTCCTGCCAGAATAGTAAGAGGAGAGATCCTCTTTAAAGGAGAGAATCTTTTGGCCAAAAACGCGGAAGAAATGAGAAAGATCCGCGGAAAGGATATATCAATGATATTCCAGGAACCCATGACTTCATTAAACCCTGTGTTCACAATTGGCCAGCAAATCTCGGAAGTCATAATGCAGCACCAGGAGTTATCCAAAAAAGAGGCTCTCATAAAAACCATAGATATGCTCAAACTGGTCAGGATTCCGCTGCCGGAAAAGGTAATAAGGCAATATCCACATCAACTGAGCGGCGGGATGAGGCAGAGGGTTATGATTGCAATAGCCCTTGCATGCAATCCGGAACTTCTTATTGCCGATGAACCGACAACAGCCCTTGATGTAACTGTTGAAGCACAAATCCTGGAATTGATTAACGAGCTGAAAGACAGGATGAAATCCGCAGTTATAATGATAAGTCACGATCTGGCGGTTATATCGGATATTGCAGATAAGGTTGCCGTTATGTATTCAGGCAGAATAGTTGAATATGCAGACGTCCGTTCCATATTTAATGAACCCAAACATCCTTATACAAGGGGATTGCTGGAAGCCGTTCCCGATATAAACATGGAAAAGGGACAAAGGCTGAAGGAGATAAAGGGAGTGGTACCCCGTCCCGACGAGATAAAGGAAGGATGCAGGTTCAAAACCAGGTGCGATTGTGCAGGGAAGGACTGCATGATTAAGGAACCGCCTTTATTAAAGGTAGGAACAAATTATGTCCGTTGCTGGAACTGTGCGTGATTTAAGAAGCGGAGGTGAACCTTTGGCTGCAAGAATTCTGGAAGTCAGAAATTTAAAAAAATACTTTCCTGTAAAAACCAGTTTATTCGGAAAAGGAACTGAATTTGTCAGAGCTGTGGATGGAATTAATTTTCACATAGATTATGGAGAAATATTGGGTCTTGTAGGCGAAAGCGGGTGCGGCAAATCCACTACCGGACGCACTGTCCTGAGGCTGCTGGATCCGACGGAAGGCGAAATAATATTTGAAGGACAAAACATTGCGCATTTTAGCAAAAGGCAGCTCAGAACCGTATATAAAAACATGCAGCTTGTTTTTCAGGATCCTTTTGCTTCTCTGAATCCGAGGAAGAAGATTGGTAATGCAATAGATGAAGTTTTAGCCGTACACGGAATGAAGGATAAAGAGCAGCGCAGGGAAAGGATCCGGGAATTGCTGGATATGGTGGGACTTAATGGCGAGGAGGACAAATACCCCCATGAGTTCAGCGGAGGACAGCGCCAGAGAGTGGTCATTGCCCGTGCTCTTGCCGTAAATCCCAGACTGATAATATGTGATGAGCCGGTATCAGCCCTGGATGTATCAATCCAGGCTCAGATCATAAATCTTTTGATAAACCTTAAAAACCGCCTGGGACTTTCATACCTGTTCATATCCCATGATTTAAGGCTGGTCAAATATATAAGCGACCGTGTGGCGGTAATGTATCTAGGCAAGATTGTAGAACTTGCACCTGCTGAAGAATTGTTCAGAAATCCCGCTCATCCATATTCCATGGCCTTACTATCCGTTGTCACAGTCCTGGGGTCAGAAAAAAACAAAAAAAAGATCATATTGGAAGGGGAAGTTCCAAGTCCGGTTTCACCGCCGTCAGGCTGCAGATTCAGAACCAGATGCAGGTATGCCACCAAACAATGCAGTGAAACTGAACCTGAAGTCAAATGTATAGGAGATGGACATTTCGTAAGCTGTCATTTGTATTAAGCAATTACCAGCTGACTGAATTTCGTGATTCACTGTCATACGGATTTCATAAGTTGACCTAGCAGGTTTCATAAGTTGGATTACAATTTCATAAGTTGGCTTACAGGTTTCATAAGCTTTTACTGCTCTGATTACATCAGTCATCACTTGCGGGTTTCATATTTTTCCGCGGTTTGAGGTATGGTCCGAAACCTACAAAAGTTTAATAAAAAAACAAAGTACAGGGGTGATACGTTTATGAAGGTTCACATGTTAAAACGACTTATGGTTGTGGTTCTTGTTTTGACACTTTTAAGCAATCTTCTTTTGGGATGTTCAAAAAAAGAAAATTCTGAAAAAGTACTTGTTATTGGTTTTGACCGGGATGCAGAGATCATGGATACCATAAAAACTGCCTGGTATTCCGATGCCTTAATCTATATCCATGACAGGCTTATAACCAGAGACTACGAGTTCGGCTACAAGCCTGGGCTGGCTGAGAGATGGGATGTATCCGAGGACGGCTTGACATGGACTTTTCACTTAAGAAAAGGAGTTAAGTTTCATGATGGTAAGGAGTTTACCGCTGAGGACGTCAAGTGGACCATTGACACCATCAAGGATCCGGATACCGGTTCACCTTTCAGGGCGGACCTGGATGCCATCAAGGAAGTTAATGTTATTGACAAGCATACCGTAGAAATGGTTTTAAACTATCCATTCCCAAACCTTTTATACAACCTTTCGGGTACAGCTGCGGGAATCCATCCGGCAAATGCATATAAAAAATATGGAGAAGATTATGGTAAGAAGATTGTAATAGGAACCGGCCCGTACAAGCTTAAAGAATGGGTGCCGGGGGACAGAACGGTCCTTGTCAAAAATGAAGAATATAACTGGGGTCCTGAATGGATGTCAAACAGGGGTCCGGCACTGATTGACAAGATAGTGTTAAAAATTATCCCCGATGAAAACACAAGAATAATGGAGCTGGAGGTAGGGGGCATTCACATCCTGAGGAATGTTCCTGAAACATTTGTAGAAAAGCTGGAAAACAACCAGGATGTTACCGTATACAAGGAACCTGCCACAAAGCTGGGATATCTTGCCTACGCTACGGACAAGGAACCCTTTACCGATGTGAGGGTTCGCAGGGCAATTAACCATGCCCTGAACAGAGAAGAAATAATACAGTTTGTGCTCAAGGGAATCGGAGAAGTTGCTTACGGTTATCTTCCTCCGGCACTTAAGGATGAATACCTTGAAGAGAGTAAAGATCTTGCCTATGAATACAATCCTGAAAAGGCAAAGCAGCTTCTGGCCGAAGCGGGCTATCCCAACGGATTGGAGCTGACCCTTTCGGCGGATAACTCCTCCAAGAGCACTAAACTGGCTGAGATTATCCAGCATCAGCTTAAGGAAGTGGGCATAAATACGAAAATCCAGCTTTATGATTCCGCCGGCTACACTGATATGTTAAGGGAAGGAAAACAGGAGCTGTTTATCAGGGAGTACAGCTGGTCCAATGCGGATATAATTGACTGGTTCCTGCTTTCCGAAAGGTTCCCCTATCCTAATCATTCAAGATGGGTTGATGAGAAGACCGATGAGCTGATTACATATGCAGCAAGAAGGCCTACCTGGGAAGAAAGGGCCGAGGCTTACAAGGAGGTACAGCGTTATCTGATCGATCAGGCTGTATGGGCTCCCATTTATATACCCATGCAGATGATTGCAGTAAGGAAGGAAGTAAAGAATTTCAAATACCATCCTTGGATGCTTCAATATAATGACGGATTTGACATCGAAGTGAAATAGGAAGTGTTAGGCGATGCTGAAATATATCATAAAAAGAATCATATTGATGATACCTGTGATAATAATAATGACCCTGATTGTCTTCTCCATATTCTACTTTGCACCGGGAGATCCTGTTTCCAGAATTGCAGGGCCAAACGTAACACCGGAGGTTTATGAGAGCATCATGAAGAAATACGGGTTGGATCAGCCTTTTGTGGTCCAGTATTTCAGGTATATAAAAAGTGTTGTTGAGGGGGATCTGGGAGTATCAATCCTTCAGGACAGACCGGTAATTGAAATGATCAGGGAAAGACTTCCGGTAACATTACAGATAGGATTACTGGGGTTTATAATAACATTTATTATAGCTATCCCCGCAGGGGTTATCGCGGCTGTCAAAAAGAATACCATTGTTGACTACCTGTGTATGTCAGGCTCCCTGCTGGGGATAGCAATCCCCACATTTTGGCTCGGGATGCTGCTTTTATACGTTTTTGCCTATAAACTGAGATGGTTCCCGATTTCGGGATACGGAACAATAAAGCATCTTATTCTTCCAAGCTTTGCGATCGGTCTGACGAATGCGGCCATAACCGCCAGGATGGTCCGGTCCAGCATGCTTGAAGTTTTGAAGCAGGACTATGTGCGAACTGCAAGAAGCAAGGGACTTTCGGAGAAAACGGTGGTTTACAGGCATGCTTTAAAAAACGCCCTTATACCGATAATTACCCTCATGGGTCTGAGGCTGGGCTGGATAATAGGTGGATCTGTCGCCCTGGAAATAATATTCAGCATTCCGGGAATAGGTAGATTGATGGTTGATGCAATACTGGCAAGAGACTATCCTGTTGTTCAGGGCGCAATGATAGTCTTAACTTCATCAATCATTTTGGCGAATATTTTGGCGGACATCTTGTACACGGTTGTGGATCCGCGGATAAGATATGGCTGAAAAGTCCATATAAAGCCAGTCATAGCTTGTCAACATGAATGAATGAGATAAAAAAATCTTACCCGCGTGAATAAACATGATTCAAAATATAACTTATCAATGATCGATAAGAATAAGATACTGTCAATTTGTTACTGTCAATATGAAATATCAAACTGAAAAAGTTGAAACCGAAAAAATTATAACTGAAAAAGTTGGAACTGAAGAAGGTGATAACAGTTGGAAGTATACCAGAGCAGGGATATAGAAGTATATGCAGATCAAAAGTGGCTTGAACGTGAAACGATAATGCAGAAGGAACAGGAAAGGAAAAGGGTTTTTATTGACTTTGCAAAACGGCTTTTCAGGCATAAGGGAGCTGTAATAGGCGTTTTCATCATTTTTCTGTTTGTTTTTTCAGCTGTGTTCGCGCCGTTGCTTACCTCATACAGCTATGATACTCCTGATATATCTGCTGTGCTAAAGGCTCCTTCCCGGGAACACATATTCGGAACCGATGAGTTCGGCCGGGACATATTCACCAGAATAGTTTACGGAGCCCGGATATCTCTTAGGGTTGCCTTTATAGCGGTAGCGTTCTCTATGGTAATAGGTACTGTATTGGGAGCTATTGCGGGATATTACGGTGGGGTTGTCGATTACATTATATCTTCAATTACCGATATTGCGTGGTCTTTTCCTACAACCCTTCTTGCAATAGCGTTCATTGCAGCATTAGGCACAGGGCTTCAGAATGTCATAATTGCCATTGCCCTGGCCAGCTGGTCGGGATACTGCAGAGTGGTAAGGGGACAATTCCTGTCAATTAAAGAAAGGGAATTTATTGAAGCAGCCAGAGTTCTCGGTATGAGTGACGCAAGAATAATTTTAAGACATATTTTACCCAATTCCTTGACACCTGTGGTTGTTATGGCAACATTGGAGCTTCCGAAGGCAATTGTAATTGAAGCTTCTTTGAGTTTTCTGGGACTTGGAGCCCAGCCACCGGAACCCAGCTGGGGAGTGATTCTGGACAGCGGTAAAGGGCTTCTGGATCAGGCGCCGTGGGTTTCTTTTTTCCCGGGGCTTATGATAATGATGGTGGTACTTGGATTTAACCTTTTCGGGGATGCGTTAAGGGATGTCTTGGATCCTAATTCATAATGAAATTAAAATTTCAAATCATACAATCCAACCTGCCGGATAAGTCTTACAAAAGCCTGATGTTATCAGGCTTTTGTAATGTCATAAATTAAACACGCTTCATGGAACTTTCTGTAAACAGTTCTTGAAAATCCACGAAAATGGAAAACTTCAAAGACAAATGTTTACAAGATTAAAAACCTTTTCAGAATTTTTAATCTTAATTCACATTATTATGCAAAATGCCTTTTTTTTGGCAATAGAATATATAATGGAAAAAAAGTCCTATTGATGGGGGGGGACAAAATTACTATTTTACATAGAACTTTAGCACGGTTTCACATTTCTATTTAGCTTGGCTCTGTCCTATATCTTTCTCAAATGTTTCGACAAAATTGAGGACAAGTTTACATCGTGTACCAATTTCGTTCAGGCTGAAGTGAATACTTTAAGACATATCAATGTTTACACACAGGAAAAAACAATTAAGAATACATTTGG
>JAMNYG010000059.1 GCA_023622945.1 Bacillota bacterium
AAAGTCAGCATGCAGCAGGAATTAACCGGTTTTAAAACCGTTGATATTAATGGAATTGCAGGATACCTCAGGGCTTTGCCTGTTGATGCAGGAGAAAACAAAGATGTACCCGGTACGGAGATTCATTGGTTCAAAGAAAGAGTTCACTATTCAATCACAGGATCTCTGACCGAAGATGAGGCCATAAGGATTGCATCATCAATGGAAAATTAAAAATGACATGGAGGGAAGATCATGAAACTGGCTAAACTTACAAGAGGTTTTATACTTGGATTATGTGCAGCAATGTTATTGTCCACAGCAGCTTTTGCCGAAGCAGGCGGCGAGGCCGGCAAGGAAAACGTGAGTTCCCAGGAGGCAATTGCAGTAGATGCGGTTCTTTTGAAACCGGATGCTGACCGGGAAATTTCACCCGTGGCCGGACAGGGAGAGCCGGGCGTTGTCCCCGCTCAGAAGCCGGTTATTGACAGTGAGATCCTTGAAAGACAGAAGGAAATAGATGATAAAGTGTTTAAAACCCACGCAGCAGATATACGGGAAAAAGAATTCATGGTAACCCATACAGCATGTATGGATGGTTATGTTGAAGTAGGCATATCTCCGTACAGTGAGGAAAACAGCACCTGACGACGGCTCGCAGGTTCCGTATGTGGCTGAGCCCTATGTGGCTGAGGATTCCGTCGCTGAAAACTCAGCCGAAGTTGCAAATGACCTGGCAGGAGAAGCAAGGATCCTGGCTGCAAATGAACCTGTTATGGAAGCCTATGCTGCAGATGATAACTCATCATCCGCATGGAATTCCACACAAATAATTACCGTTGCTCTCGCAGCAGCTGCGGTGGTTATTTTGGGATGTGCCGTCGTAATAAAAAAGAAACTTAAGGCTGCAGGAAGGTAATGATAGGCAGGTAATGATACGGACATGAAATAAATTCATCCCCCTACAGAGTTTTACCTCCAACAGAGTTTCGGTACGCTTACGAGTTAATTTAATGGAATATATAAGCATAAGCACGTAAATATACCGAATATACCTATAAAATCACCGAAATAACATTAACAAACGGCAGGTATGAGTTGATACCTGCCATATTTTCATTTAATACCGAATGGGTGGTATAATAGGTATATCTCAGTGCCAAATCAAAATGACGGAGAATGATGACATGAGTGAAAAGAAGACTGTTGTTGCAATGATGACTGTCATTGCAATACTGATTGTTTTTGCAACAGCTGCGGTATTCTACCTGGTTTATGTTCCAAACACAACACCCGATGACACAACAGGTGATCCGGATACTGAAAATCCCGGTGGATCAATACATTCCCCTGATCCAGGCCAGCCAGACGCTGGTGATTCGGATTCATCAGGGGATGAGGATGATCCCACGGAAAGCAACAAAAATGGAGAAAAAGATGAAAACCGAGACAACCCCGGAGAAGACAGCCCAGCGGGTGCTGATTCGGAAGCCGATCCTATTCAGAAGCAAATTCAGTCCATGTCTCCCGAAGAAAAGATCGGCCAGATGGTGATAGTTGGAATTGACGGATATGAGGCTGATGAAAACACCATTGCAATGATTGAGAGATATCATGTGGGAGGATTTATCCTGTTCGGACACAACATTGAAAGCGCGGAACAGCTTCTTGATCTGGTTAATGCGCTGAAAAGGATCAATTCCCAAAAATCCGGAAACAAAATCCCGCTTTTTGTATCGGTGGACGAGGAGGGCGGAAGGGTAAGCAGGATTCCGGAGCCCATTGAAAAGATTCCCACCGGTAAAGTTATAGGTGAAATTAATGACAGTGATTTTTCTTATGAAATAGGAAAACTCCTTGCCGAGAGGATAAAGGCATTCGGTTTTAACATGAATTTTGCTCCTGTTTTGGACGTAAACAGCAACCCTGATAATCCCGTAATCGGTGACAGGTCCTTCGGATCGGATGCTTCAGTGGTTGCAAGGCTGGGTGTACAAACCATGCTGGGCATTCGGTCAGAAGGCGTAATTCCCGTAGTCAAGCATTTTCCCGGACATGGCGATACCTCGGTTGATTCCCACATAGGATTGCCTTCGGTGGATCACGACATGGACAGGCTTAAGGAGATCGAACTTGTTCCTTTTGAGGAAGCAATCAAGTACAATGCGGATGCGGTTATGATAGCTCATATACTGATGAGCAGGATCGATCCCGATAATCCGGCTTCGCTGTCCAAAAAGGTAATAACGGATATGCTGAGAAGGCAGCTTGGTTTTAACGGTGTGGTGATCACCGATGACATGACAATGGGGGCCATTACTGAAAATTATGATATAGGTGAAGCAGCCGTTAAGGCTGTAAATGCCGGAACCGATATCGTTCTGGTATGCCACGGTCAAAGCAACAGAACGGCCGTTATGGAATCCTTGATACAGGCTGTCGAATGTGGTAATATTTCAATGAAAAGAGTGGATGAAAGTGTATACAGAATTTTAAAGCTGAAGCATTATTATCAGCTTGATGACAATATAATCGACTCCGTGGATACAGCGCATATCAACAGCAGGATCAGGACGGTTCTGGGCAGATATCTGCCCGGTTAGCATTTTATGAATAAATCCCGTTTTACAGTAAAGCCTATTATTTGCAGTCATTATTGATTATTTGTATTGTTTTTTGTATAATCAAGCTTACGTATAAAGCACAAACGATTTGGAGGTATGAAGATGGGAAAGGCTTTGATTATTGGTGCCGGCGGTGTCGGCAGTGTTGTGGTTCATAAATGCTGCCAGGTTCCCGAGGTTTTTGAAGAGATTTGCATTGCCAGCAGGACCTTGGAAAAATGCGAAGCGTTGAAAAATAAACTGGAAGGTACGACCAAGACAAAGATCCACACAGCAAAAGTTGATGCTGATAATACCCAGGAAGTAATCGATCTTATTAACCGTTTTAAGCCTGACATCGTCATTAATGTAGCCCTTCCTTACCAGGACCTGTCCATCATGGATGCCTGCCTTGCGACAGGCGTGCATTATCTGGATACTGCAAATTACGAGCCCCCTGAAACTGCAAAGTTTGAATACAAATGGCAGTGGGCATACAGGGAGAAATACGAAAAAGCAGGAATCACGGCTGTTTTGGGATGCGGCTTTGACCCCGGGGTTACCGGAGTGTTCTGTGCATACGCACAAAAGCATTATTTTGACGAAATTCATTACATCGACATACTGGATGCCAATGCAGGGGATCACGGATATCCTTTTGCCACAAACTTCAACCCTGAAATAAATATCCGCGAAGTAACTGCAAAGGGCAGGTACTATGAAAACGGCCAGTGGGTGGAAACCGAGCCTCTTGAAATAAAGAAGGTATATGATTTTCCCCAGATAGGGCCCAAAAACATGTACCTCATGTACCATGAAGAGCTTGAATCCCTTGCGGTAAACATCAAAGGCGTCAAGAGGATAAGGTTCTTTATGACTTTTTCCGACAGCTATCTTACACACCTGCGGGTGCTTCAGAATGTAGGAATGACATCCATTGAACCTATAGAATTCCAGGGACAGAAAATAGTTCCGTTGCAGTTTTTGAAGGCTGTGCTTCCGGATCCGGCCACCCTTGGTCCCAGAACAAAAGGGAAAACCAATATAGGTTGCATTATACAGGGAGTAAAGGACGGAAAACCGAGAGCCTATTATGTTTATAACGTATGTGACCATCAGGAAGCCTATAGGGAAACAGGAGCCCAGGCAGTTTCATATACTACCGGCGTGCCGGCCATGATAGGCGCTATGATGGTACTGAAAGGTATCTGGAAGAAACCCGGCGTTTATAACGTTGAAGAATTTGATCCCGATCCTTTCATGGAAGCGCTGAATAAGTACGGGCTGCCCTGGCATGAAGATTTTTCACCCACTCTTGTAGATTGAGGTAGGAGCAATGAACAATATAGATTTTTACTCTCTGCCGTCACCTTGTTATATAGTTGATGAAAGGCTTCTTAAGAAGAACCTTGAAATACTGGACTCTGTGCAGCAACGGACAGGGTGCAGCATTCTTCTTGCCTTAAAGGCTTTTTCCATGTTTTCGGTATTCCCCCTGATAGGCAAATACCTGAAAGGGGTAACTGCCAGTTCTTTGTTTGAGGCAAGGCTTGGATACGAAAAGATGGGAAAGGAAGTCCATATTTATTCGCCGGCTTATATCGAAAAGGACTTCGATGAGATCCTTAAGTACTGTGACCATATAGTTTTCAACTCCTTCAGCCAGTGGGAAAAGTACAGGGACAAGGTGAAAAGCGCAGGTTCAAAGAAAAGGATAGAATGCGGCATCCGCATAAATCCTGAATACTCTGAAATTGAAAAACCTATTTACAATCCCTGTTATAAGTATTCAAGGCTGGGGGTAACACTGGCAAATTTCAGGCCGGACATGCTTGAAGGTCTGGACGGGCTTCACTTCCACATGTGCGAACAAAACTCCGACACCCTTGAGCGTACCATAAAGGTGGTTGACGAAAAGTTCGGACCCTATATCAGGAAGATGAAATGGCTGAATTTGGGAGGAGGCCATCATATTACCAGACCAGACTATGATATAGAAACGCTGATTCGTTCCATCATGTTCTTTAAAGATAAGTACGGAGTGGACATATATCTTGAGCCCGGTGAAGCCATTGCCCTGAACACGGGATTTTTGGTGTCAACGGTACTGGACATAGTGGACAACGGTATGAAAATTGCAATCCTGGATACATCTGCGGCATGTCATATGCCGGATGTCATTGAAGCTCCTTACAGGCCTAATATAATCGATGCGGGAATGCCGGATGAATATCCTTATACCTACAGGCTTGGAGGACCTACCTGCCTCGCAGGGGACATTATAGGAGACTACTCCTTCAAGGAGCCTCTGAAGCCGGGTGACAGGGTTGTATTCTGTGACATGGCTCACTATACGATGGTCAAGAACAATATGTTCAACGGGATAAACCTTCCGTCAATTGCCGTT
>JAMNYG010000197.1 GCA_023622945.1 Bacillota bacterium
GTAAAGCGTGTGCTTGACGGGGATATGGATGCAAGACTTGATGTTATAGCCAATGCCATTTCATATACCCGTTTGCTTAACAGGCATATCGACAAAGAGGACGGGGTAGTGTACAAGTATGCGCAAAACAACCTTTCAAAAGAAACCATGGCCAGGTTGGAGCAGGAATGTTTAGAATTTGAACAAAAGGCCAGGGACGATAAAATTCAGGATAGGTATTTGGCATTGCTGAGCGAGTTGGAGTCTCAATTTTAGAAAGCCTGACAGAAATTTTAAGCCTAACAGGGAAAACCTAACAGAGATTTTTGAAAACCTAACGGAGGAAGTGCCAATTGCCAACAGTTCTCCGTCAGGCTGCCCGTAATGTATTCAGCAATACACGGCAATATGCATCGCAAGTAAATCTGCTTTGGAATCACATCCCCATTCTCCTCAGGTCATAACCTGTTGGCTCCTGGAAAAGCCTCAGATCAAATTCCGGTATAGCCGCCAGTATATGGTCAAATATATCCGATTGTATAGCTTCATATTCAGTCCATGCCGTTACATCGGTAAAAGCATAGATTTCCAGGGGCAGTCCGTGCTCTGTAGGCTGAAGCTGCCTTACCATGCTTATCATGTTTCTATTAAGCCGGGGATGGTTCTTCAAATACTGATCCACATAAGCCCTGAACGTCCCTATATTTGTCAGGTGCCTGCCGTTAACTATGCTTGCTGAATCATCTATCCCTCTTTCTTCATTATACCTTTTTATTTCCTCTTCCTTGCGCTTGATGTATTCCTCTATATACTGGATCTTTTTGTACTTGTTCAGCATCTCTTCATCGCAGAACTTTATGCTGGTAACATCTATGTATATGGACCTTTTTATCCTTCTCCCGCCGGCTTCACGCATTCCCCTCCAGTTTTTAAAAGATTTTGAGATCATTTCATGGGTGGGGATTGTAACAATGGTCTTGTCCCAGTTCTGTACCTTCACGGTATGGAGGGATATATCAATAACCTCACCGTCAGCACCGTTGGAAGGCATCTCTATCCAGTCTCCTATCCTCAGCATGTTATTGGTGGAAAGCTGGATACTGGCCACAAGTCCAAGAATAGAGTTCTGAAAAATCAGGATGAGGATTGCGGTTGCCGCTCCAATCCCGCTAAGCAGAATCCACGGTGAGCGGTCAATAATTATGCTTATGATCACAACAGCGGCAGTAATGCTCATAAAGATTTTAACTACCTGCAGATATCCTTTAATAGGCCTTGTCTTTGATATTTCAAGCTGCCTGTATATAACATCCACCGCATCAAGAAGCCTGCTTAACGTAACTGCAGACACAAATATGATATACGAAAAGGCAATTCGCTGAATCCAGCCCTGATATGTGGGGAACACCGGAGCCAGGGCATGAATGACCATTACAGGCGGTACATGAGAAAGCATATCCAGGACTTTATTTTCAAGAAACACATCGTCCCATTTTGCCTTGCTTTTGGAAATATAATGTTTTAAAGCTTTAAGCAGGAATTTTTCCGTGATTATATGAGCCAGGCAGCTTAGAGCAATAATACCTATAGCAGCAGCTGTTTTTGCAAGCATCAACGATAAATTCTCATTTATGCCTCTGCTTACCAGCAAATTTCTCACATATTCTATCAAAATCCGGTACCTCCTGTATTCTGTTTATCTTCATGCCACAAAAGTACGCCATATTGACATCCAATGTAAGCATGTTGCTTAATACTCCATGTAGCTACGTTATTTTTCATCACATGCATCATTGTTATAAGATGCTGATCCAATTCAACACAATTTAACGCAAGAAACATGAAATTTTCATTTTTCCGTAACGCATATATATCTTAGCTAAATGAATATATCCAACTAAATGAACATAGCCATATGAAAAAGCAACAATGCACTTTTATTATGTTGAAGCGGTGTACTTTTATTATACTGAGTACCTAAATAATAATGAAGGGCTAAAAATAAAATGACGATGATTTAAACTGCATTACAGGAAAATTCTAAACTACATTAAAGAGATAAATTGCATTGAAGAGAGGAGTTAAATTGCATTAACAAAGGAAATTTAAATACATTTTCGAGGGAAATCTCAGTTGGACATAAACGAATGAAGTTTTAGCCAAACCAATGATGATTAATCCTCATCTATGAGGAATTAACGCCCTGCATAACTGCTCAAGCAAGATCAATCGCGCCAGCTGATGGGGAAATGTCATCAATGACAGGGAAAGCCTGAAAGCAGCGCACTTTAAAAGGCCTTCATCCAGTCCAAGAGAGCCTCCTATTATAAAGGTCAGATGATGGGCACCTGAGGCCACGAAAGACCTGATTTTTGACGCAAAACCTTCAGAATTCAGCCTTTCTCCGTTTAAATCGAGGGCTATTATCAAAGAGCCCTTTTTAATTTTCTTAAGTATTCTTTCGGCTTCCTTTTTCTTAACCTGTTCCATCTGAGCCACGCTGAGGTTTTCGGGCGCCTGTTCGTCATACACTTCTATAATCTCAAGTTCGCAGAAAGCCGAAAGTTTTTTGGCATATACCGATATACCCTCTTTAAGATAGCCTTCCTTAAGGTTTCCGACAGCAATGACGGTAATTTTCATCTATGTGCCTTTCTAAAAATTGTTTTATATGTTCGTTAAATGAATTTTATTTATATGTCAAATTATTTTCATCCACATGCCAAATTATTTTTATTCGCATGTCTTCCGAAAACTTATGTTACTTTAACCCATTGCATTCTTATTCAACAAAGGTTACAAAATACAATTATGCTTCAACTTCAAAAACTCTTTGGTGTTTTAAGATTTAAGCCTTCAGCTTTCATGCCTAAACCTTCATCTCAATTACACTGCCCACCCTGTCCCTTAAAGCAACTTCCAGCATTACGTCCTTTCCGGCGCAAATGCCTTTTGCGTGAAGCTCATTGCAAACGGTCTGATACGCAAGGTCGGGAAAATTGTTCTCCTTGCTGAGATGCCCTATAAGAAAGTTCCTTGTCCCCTTTCCGGCAAGATAGGCTATGGTCTTCCCGGCCATGTCATTCGACAGGTGTCCCAGGTCGCTCATTATTCTTCTCTTAAGATACCAGGGGTATCTTCCCACTTTAAGCATCTCTATGTCGTGGTTTGACTCAAGCAGCAAAAGATGGCTGCCTTCTATATATTCAAGCAAGGTCCTTGTTACATGGCCTATATCAGTTACGGTGGTGATTTTTTTGTTGCCTACGAAAAAATTGAATCCAACAGGGTCGGCTGCATCATGTGGGGTGGAAAAGGGCCTTATGCAGACGTCTCCTATATCAAACTCCTCGCCTGTTTCGAAAAATTTCATATTGGCCGGGCTGACAGGACCTATGAGCGCTTCCATGTGCCGCCAGGTTGCCGGATTGGCATATATGGGCAAGTCAAACTTCCTTGAAAGTATACCTACCCCTTTTATGTGATCGCTGTGTTCATGTGTCACCAAAATAGCGCTGAGACCTGCAGGATTCTCCCCGATGGAACAAAGGGCCTCAATAATTTTCTTTGCGCTGAGACCTGCATCTATGAGTAATTTTGTTTTGTCTGACCCCAAAAAAATTGCATTCCCGCTGCTTCCGCTGAACAGGCTGCAAAATTTTATCATGCGTATCTCTCTCCTGATTTTTCTGCGTTAATTTATGTTTTTTCTGCGCTATTTCAAGTTTTCTGCATTTATTCGTAACGATTTCACTTTATACTTTGGACCGAATACTTTGGCTCGAATTCATGCCTTGGCTTTTATTTCATTTTTTTAATTACTTTATTCCTGGTTAATTCTCATTCTCCGACTCTTAATTCATTCCCTATGTCCCGATTTATTCCCTGACTCTCTGTATATCGGCTCCCAGGCTTCTCAGTTTCGTGTCAAAGTCCTGGTAGCCCCTGTCAATATACTTTATTTCGGAGACCTGGGTGGTTCCTTTGGCAGCCAGTCCAGCGATAACCACAGC
>JAMNYG010000087.1 GCA_023622945.1 Bacillota bacterium
TGTACCGATGTGAAGAGTCATGACAGGTTTTCTCCGAACCATCCTGCGTAAACCTTCAGGGGGGCTAAAGGTGATTGCCATGGGAACAATCGGCACCTGCGCCTGGGCTGCCAGATAAAATGCCCCTTTTTTGAAATCTCGCAGCCTTGTATCATAAGGTTTCATCTCCCCTTCGGGGAAAATATGCACGATGCAGTTTTTCATAAGGAGGAATTCCATCTCGTCAAAAAAGTTTTTCAATTCCTTCATATCTTCCGGAATGGCCACTCCGCCAAGGATGCGGACAATCTTTCCCGGCCAGAGGCTGTGCACGTTTTTGGGAAGGGTAAGGGTGGGAAAGATGACTTTGCGCGGGAAAAGTGCCAGAGCCACCAGGACGCAGTCCAATGTATGCACATGATTGCATATGGTTATTACGTTACTGAGACCTCGAAGATTTTTTGTCCCGCGGATTTTTGCCCCCAGGACAATATGCATCCATATGTGCATTAAAGGTATGGCAAATCCAAGATAGAACATCCGTGAAAAAAGCTTGTACAGACAACTGTACCCAAGATCGTTTTTCTTCCGGGTGGACGATTTTGCATATGCCCTTTCCAGTTTTCTGATGCTTCGCTCAGGCAACGACAGCGGGTTGTTACAGTCAGGAATTACATGAAGCCACGCCTTATATCCGTGACTGCGAAGCTGGGCAGCGACAAATTTTGAAGGACAGCAGATGTGAGAAAATTTCCGATAGTAAAAAAGGCGTATGAAAAAATAAACCATATGTACCGCAGGAGGGAACCAGCCAAGTCCCAAATTTTTGACAATATTTTCAGGATGTATATGAAACGTTGCAATGACGGGGATATTCAGTTTCCCGGCAATCCTTGCAGCCAAACTTCCGAGCGGTCGGGGCTGTAAAATGTGCACTGCATCCGATCCCGATACTGCTTCTTTTACAATGCTTCGTACGGGCTTTGAAAGCGATAATCGCTGCCTCTCCAGAAACCGGCCGGCAATGGGTGCCTTTGATTCCGGCACATAAAACATTTCAAGGCCGGTATTCGGATCCGCTCCGCTATTTGAAACTTCACCGTAAGTAATCACGCGTATTTTGTGCCCCCGCCCTGACAACGCTTCCGCCAAACTGACCGCTGATATGTTGTTTTCGTCCTTGTTCGTGCCGAACGTATCCGTTACAAGAGTAATTATCATTTTCTCACCCTTTTCACCTGTCACAGATCTGTCTGGCTGCGACCGTCCTTCATCCTTAAATCTATATGACAAACGTGCGTCCGGTATCACCGTCCGGATTGCTTATTCCTGCAGAAAAGAGGCATCCCTCACCGTGTTTATCGGTGCGTCTTTTTTCTTGCCTATTGGTTAAGTTTTCTTTTGTGCCTATTGGATACGTTTTCCTTGGTACTTGGATACGTTCTCTTTCGTGCTTGTTGGTGGTCCAAAATACGTGTTGATGCGTAAAGCTTTTTTGCTGTACAGATAACAGGTTTAATACATTATATGAAGTTTAACATAAATAGTTTAACATTATATTCGCTTCAGGAAATATAAAACCCTGCAAAATTCATCAAAACGAATCTGCAGGGTGTTGTTTTCATGCCACTTTCAATGGCTTTATGGCTTCCGATATTTTCTTCTTTATCCTCTCAAGCCCTTCGGAAGTTTTGGCTTCGCAACGCACAATCAGCTCCGGGCCTGTGTTGGATGCCCTGACCAGTCCCCATCCGTCTTCAAATTGGACTCGGACTCCGTCTACGTCGATAATTTTGTTTCCCGATGCCTTAAAATATGTTTTTGCCTTGTCCACGTAATGGAACTTCTCTTTTTCGGTACATTTAACCCTGATTTCAGGGGTGGCGTATCTTTTCGGCACATCTTCCAAGAGGCTGCTCAAAGGTTTTGAGCTTTCCGACATGATTCTGAGCAGCCTTGCACAGGCGTACAGGGCATCATCGAATCCAAAGTACTCATCCGCGAAGAACATGTGTCCGGACATTTCTCCTGTGAACACGGCGTTAAGCTCTTTCATTTTTGCTTTTATGAGAGAATGCCCCGTTTTGTAGAATACGGGCTTTCCTCCAAGCCTCTTTATTTCATCCACCAGCGTTTCGGAGCATTTTACCTCAACAATGGCCACAGCCCCCGGATGTTTGGGCAGAATTTCCCTCCAGAAGAGTATCATCAGCATATCTCCCCATATGATGTTTCCCTTCTCATCTACAACTCCTATACGGTCTCCGTCTCCGTCAAACCCTACACCAAGATCCGCATTGTGATGCTTTACGGCCTTTATTAAGTCTTTCAGGTTTTCAGGATTTACCGGATCCGGAAAATGATTGGGAAAATCCGGGTTTGAGTCGCAATAAAGGGGGATGACTTCACATCCAAGGCTCTCAAGAAGCCTTGGCGCAAACATTCCTGCCGTGCCATTGCCACAGTCAACCACAACCTTAAGCCTTCTTCCGGTAAGCTTTATTTTTTCATTTATCATGTTTATATAGTCATTCACAGGAGAACGGGTTGTCAGTTTCCCATGTCCTTTGTCATAGTCATCAGTCAGGATAAGCCTTTTTATCTCCTGCAGTTCATCACCATACAGCGTTCCGTCACCGTGCTGTATCTTGAAACCGTTGTATTCCGCAGGATTATGGCTTGCCGTAATCATGATGCCGGATTTTATGTTATAAAGGTGGGTAGCATAATAGAATATCGGTGTTATCACCGTTCCTATATCCACTACATCTATTCCCGTATTCAATATTCCCCTGACCAGGCTGTCAAAGAGGTCGGGAGAGGATTTCCTGTTATCCCTGCCCACAATGGCCTGTGTTTCACCTTTTCTATTTATATATGTTCCAAACGCTCTGCCGATAAGTTCTGCATCCCATATGGTTAAATCTTCTCCGTATATTCCGCGTATGTCATACTGTCTGAAAATAACATCCTTTATTCTGCTCATTTCATCACTCCCTTACCAGCTCATCTGCTTCGGATATTTTTAAATATGATATAACATATGAAATAAGGCTTTCGGCCCCCATATTCAGATTTACGCCATGGATGGTAAGGCCGTCATAACAGCCTCCCGTTTCATCGTCAACAAGGCTGATACCCTTGGAATTTGTGCCTTCATACCACGCATGGCACATTTTTGCCTTTTGCAGATAATTCTTTTTGCCCGTTACCTCGTAGGCTTCCAGATAGGTTAGCACCGCCTCACATGCTTCCACAGGCTGTTCATCGAATTCTGCCGGATGTCCGCCTTTCATAAACCACCCGTTGCAACCGACAGGCTTGAAGTATCCTTCCTTAAAGGTTATCCTTCCGATAAACTCAAGGCTCTCTTCGGCTATGTCAAGAAAATCCTTTTCTTCGGTAACCTTGTAAGCTGCTATGAGAGACCATGCAAGAACAATGTTGCAGTATGCCACAATGTTTTCAAACCACTTCCATTCCCCGTCCCTGTACTCCTCATACTGGCGGCAAAGGGACCTGGCTGTCTCAATAATCAGCTTCCTTGCTTCCTCACTTTCAAGATGTGAAAGCCCTATGATGGAATAAGCCTTTGACCTGGGAGAATTAAGGCTGGGAACATGGGGTAAAGCGTTGTTTAATAAATATGTAAGTCCCTGCCTTACTCCCTGGGGGGTATGCACGTTGGAAACGGCAAAGCCCATAGCCCATATGCATCTTCCAAAGCAGTCTTCCGAGCCTTCCTCTTCAAGCCATTTCCTGTCATATGCCATGAAATTTCTGAATTTACCGTTCCGGTTTTGTGCATTTAGCAGAAAGGATGAATACCTGTAAACCAGATCAAGATATTTCTTTTTCCTGTATCTTTCGTACAGCATCAACGCCATTATCAAAGCTCTGGCATTATCATCGGTTGAATAACCGTAATTGGGATCAGGAAGGGAATATTTGGAGTGTTGCAGCATTCCCGTGTCATCGGTAAGACGAAATATGTGGTCATCCTTAAAAAAGTGGCCAAAACAGAGTTTTCCCATCATACCACCATGCCATCTGCCTGCTTCATTTCTTCCAGAATGTCCAGGAACAACCTTGCATATTGTTTCGCAACGTTCCCCCACATCATTGTCTTACCAATGCTTAAGGTGCGCTTTTCCATTTCCTTTTTGGCCTCAGGATTCTCAAGCACATACCTTATACACTCAGCCAGGGAATCTGCATCATTGAACTCTGCCAAAAGCCCCCTTCCTTCAGCAAGCATTTCTCTTGCATAGCTGTATGGTGTCGATACTACGACCCTTCCATACCCTACGGCATAAGCCAGAGTTCCGCTGACCGCCTGGTCTTTCCCGAGGTAAGGAGTCATGTAGATGTCCGACATCTGAAGGTAGTTGATTATTTCCTCCTTGGTGAGATATTTATTCACAAACCTTACATGCTCTTTTATTCCAAGCCTTTCAGCAAGCTTCACCAGCTTCTCCCTGTACGTCTCTCCCGATTCTTTTTTCACATTGGGATGTGTTTCTCCGAGTATCAGGTAAACGATATCCTTGTGAGTCTCTGCCACCTTTGCTATGGCCTCAATTCCGTACTCCAAACCCTTCCCCGGGCTCAAAAGCCCAAAAGTGCTGACAACGCTTCGCCCCGAGAATCCATGCCTTTCCTTTAACTTCTCCCTTGACTGGACAATCCTGTACGGCACACCGTGGTGTATTACCTCTATTTTTGAAGGCTCTATTCCATAAACACTCTCAAGAACGGGCCTTGTGTTTTTTGCCATGGTGACAACCCTTACGCTTTTTTCACCAAGATATTTAAGGATCTTCCTTTGTTTTTCCAAAGGGTTGGGAAGTACGGTATGAAGCGTTGTGACAATGGGGACCTGCAGGTTTTCAACCAGGTCAATGATGTATTCGCCTGCCTCTCCTCCGAATATGCCGTACTCATGCTCGATGACAAGAAGCTCCGTGTCGGAGTCATTGATGGCCCTGGCCGTATTGACGTAGCTTTCCCTGTCATGTTGCCTGAGTTCCATGATCACCCTGCCGCTGTAACTGTAGTGTCCGTCACTCACGGCAATTACCCTGGGTTCGCTCAAAAGATCTATTCTGTCAAGCTCCCTTACAAGGTCCTGGGTAAAGGTTGCAAGCCCGCACTCCCTTGGGGGATAGGTGCTTAAAAACGCTATGTTGCGTATCCTGTTTGATACCATTGCGACACCTCCTGCTGCGTATTTTTCTATATAGCCATCGGGTAAATGAAATCTTCTGTCAGAATGGCGTTGTATTCCTCGATGTTACGTTCAACTTTGCATTTTGACATAACTACCGAGTTTACAATGGATGCACCGCTGCCAATGCGGACATGGTCCCAGACAACACTTCCTATAACTTTGGCTCCCATACCGACGGAAGAATTGTGGCACAATACGGTGTTGGGTCCCACAGTGGCAAAGGAGCCAATTTCAACATTGTTTCCTATATATACAGGGTCCAGTATCTTTACCGAGTTGCCTATACGCGCCGTCTCGCTTATATACCTTGGATTTTTGCTGAAGTCATGGTTTCCGATCCGTACGGCACCTTTAAGCACATCCTTGTGGGCCCTGAGGTATTTATCAGGCGTTCCCAAATCAAGCCAGTAGGAACACCGGTTATAAACCGCCAGTTTATACCCTTTTTGGAGAAGCTGAGGATATATTTCCCTTTCAATGGACACCGCTCTTCCCGAAGGAATTTCATCTAGAAGCTGCGGTTCGAAGACATATACACCCGCATTGATCAGGTTGGAACTTGTCTCATGAGGTTGGGGCTTTTCCTTAAACGCGGTGATGAAACCATTTTCATCATGCTCAATCACTCCGTATGCTGAAGGATTATCCACCTGCGTTACTGCAATGGTTGCCAGAGCCCCTTTTTCTTTATGGAACCGTATCATTTCGGATATATCGATGTCGCTCAGGATATCGGCATTGAACACCAGGAAAGTATCATTGAAAAAGCTTTGTGCATTTTTGATTGCACCTGCCGTGCCTAAAGGTATATCCTCGGATATGTAACTGATTTTTATTCCGAGTTTCCTTCCGTCTTCAAAATACCTTTCAATTTTATGGGGCTTGTAGCAAGTGCTAAGTACAATTTCATCAACCCCGTGATTTTTCAGGTTCTCGATATTCCTTTCGAGTAGGGGCTTACCCATAATAGGCACCATCGGCTTAGGCAGGTCATTTGTTATGGGTCTTAAGCGTGTTCCAAGTCCACCTGCTAGAAATAATGCCTTCATGTGTACTCCCTCCTGATTTTTTAATTATTCACGGGTATTTTTAAAAATCTCTTAAAAGGCTTGCCGGAAACGACAAGCCTGGTTTTTTTAAACTTATTTGCAATACGTAACCGGATTTTTACTTCCCCATGAAAGCAAAAGCATTTGTAATTCCGCGTACCTATAAAACCGTTTGCAATTCTGCATCTTCGTAAAAGCATCTGCAGTCCTGCGCCTTCATGAAGGCATTTGCAGATCTGTGCATTCATAAAAGTATTCGCAGATCTGTTCCGGAAGCTTTTTTGGTATCATCCGGTTTCCTCAATTAAAAAGCACTTTAAAACTCCTTCTATTTTCAATGACTTTTAACGGCCAAGCGTTAAAATCTTAAAAACAAAAGGAATATTAAAGTGCTTTTATCAGCACTCATTTCTATTGAGTGCTGATAATATTTTATACAAGTGTACTCTGCTTGTCAAGTCATTTTTTTCCATTTTTCTTTTGATGATTTTCAGAATACAAGTCCTGCAAACAAAATTCCAATACGGTTGACTACTTCTTCAAGTCATAATACAATGGCCTTAGGTTAAAGAAAATTCTTCCATAAAAAACAGAAAGGGGTTTTGGGGATGAAAAAATATCGTGTCGGGGTAATTGGATTTGCCCATATGCATATCAGGTCGCTTGTTAAAGACTTTGCAGGTTTGGGCGATAAAATTGAGTGGGTTGCCTGTTCTGATGTCAGGCCGTTAATCCCATCCATAAGTGACAAACCCTCCACCAGGGCAAACAATATTAAAACCGTGATGGACATGACCGGAATGACCGCCTTTTATGAGGACTACACCAGGCTTTTGGACGAATGTCCTCTTGATATAGCTATAGTATGCTGCGAAAACGCGTTTCATGGAAAAGTGGTATCGGACATCCTGTTAAGGGGCATACATGTGGTGGTGGAAAAACCCATGGCCACTTCCATGAAAGATGCACTGAAGATGGTCTACGCCGCCAAAAAGGGAAACGCCGTGCTTGCAGTCAACTGGCCCTCTACGTGGAGCCCCGGAATCAGGCTGGCCCATAAGTTAACCAAGGAAGGAGTTATAGGGAAGGTATTCAAATTTACATACAGAAACAGCGATTCCCAGGGGCCTTTTTCCTATGGAGAGAACCTGACGGATGAGGAGAAAGCGGCCGAATGGTGGTATCACGCCAAAGCAGGCGGAGGAGCCTTCTGGGACTACTGCTGCTATGGTTCCTGCCTGTCCAGCTGGTTTATCGGTACCCCGGTCCGTTCAGCCTATGGAATTAGGGCAAACTTTGACAGTCCCTTCGGCGATGCCGAAGACTACGGTACCATTACCGCCATGTTTGATGATGCAGTAGCCATTATTGAAGGCAGTTGGACCACTGTCAACAGAGGTGTTCCCTCCGGACCTATCGTGTTCGGCCTGAAAGGCACATTGGTGACCGACGGCAACGAAGTAAGGATCTATGACAAGAGGCATTCCACAACCCCGTCTGCAGTATACCAGGCAGAACCGTTACCTGAGGACCGCAACAATATTGCCAGGGAATTCATAAGCCATCTGGAAAAGGGCACGCCGCTGCATCCTACCCTTGATACTGAAGTGAACCTTAACGCCATGATGATACTGGATGCCGGTTACCGTTCTTCAGTAAGCGGAAAACTGGAACCTGCTCCCGGTCTCCACTATGCCCTGGAGCAGCTTTAACGCCGCAACAGCTTAAAAAAGCAACTTAAACGCAAGAACCTGCTGTCCCCGTTATTCTGCAGCAGGTTCTCACTTTGCTGTTTACGGCGGGTTATTGTTCTGCATACAATTCCCTAGTGCTTTTTTTCAAACTTCCTGAGCAGTCTCAGGTAATGATTGGCTTCGCGAAGGACATGGTCGCCCAGCAGAGGAATAATGATGGATCTTATTTTACATGCAAGAATTCCCTGCGTGCCCTGAGCTTTGAAGTCTCGTAAATTCTCAGTTGCCTTCAGGCTCAGGTCGGTAACTTTATCCGGCGGAGTTGTCGCATTTATTGCTTCCTTAGCCTTTTCAGTCAATTGATCAAATTCTTTTCCAAAATCATTAGCAAGTCTTATCAGTTCCTCTTCAGTAGGATCAAGCAATCCCCTGATAAACTTTGCATGTTCCGCCATCTGCCTGTTCCAGAAGAATTCCAGTTCGAAGGCATCCCTTTCCAGATTTATGTCTTCCCTGTTCTGAAGCTTTCTTAGCTGCATCAGGTATAATTCCGCCTCACGGATTATGTGAGTGATCAGCAAAGGATAATTAAATGTGAACATCTTACAGCTCAATACATTTGATAAAATTTTCTTTTTAAACTGTATTAACCCTGCAATTGCATGCATTGCCCTCTGGTTAAGGGAGAAAATCTTTTGCTCAAACATTGGGTTGGAATGCATCATATTGCCTGCTGTTAATCTTGCTTCTGCCTGGGTCAGTTGAGTCGGTATTCTGACACCTGTAAAAAATGCGGTTGCCATTTCCGCATTCAATGTAAAAGGCGTGATTACTTCTCCGGATTTGAGGATTTCAGGACTGACAACACCGTTGGAAAGAGATATGGCCTCCCCCAGGATTCCGTCAAATTCCCTTCGAAAAGCATCCGCCTGCCGCACAAAATCAGCATCCCTCGGTGTAAATGCCGCTTCAAGGAAAAATGAGTGTTCCTTCATTATCCTCGCAAAAAACAGATGTAAACCCAGAGACTGCTTTATAAATTCAACACCTGAAAGCATGGTTATACCCTCCTGCAAGTAGTTAACTTATATTTCATTTTATGTTGAGTTTGTATAAACTGTTACGGGGTGCATGAGTCGGTTTATGCTTTTGCTGCAGAGGGTTATTTTTGCACCAAAAAAATACCGCCCCGGCACATAAGACTTGGGCGGTAATAAAGCAAACCGTTTATTCCACAGATTTCAGGGATTCCGTCATACTTATTTTTTCTATTTTTCTTCTCAGCACCAGGTTCACCAGAAATGTAATGGTAAATGTTACCAGGATGGCCATCAGATAGCTTAACCCATGTATCCGAACTTTGAAGGAAACAATCTCTATATTTATCTGGTCCATGACAAATCCATGAAGTAGCCTGCCAAAACCCAAACCAAGGAGAGAACCTATTACCGTAAGGATGATGGTTTCCCGGAAGACATAACTTTCTGTTTCCCTGGCGTAGAACCCGAGAACCTTAATGGTTGCGATCTCACGGCTGCGTTCAATAATGTTTATGTTGTTCAGATTATAAATCACGACGAAGCCAAGTGCACATGCGCAGATGATGACCAGCCAAATGATATAGTTCAGGCTTTTCATCATGTTGTCCACCATAACCCTCGTATCATTAAGAACGGATACGGAAGTTACATTTTCTCCCTTTGACAGGGAAGCCGATACTGAGTACAGGTCTTCTTCACCGGTTTTCGCATATGCATTTTTATAACGGGCTTCCTGGCCAAACAATGCTTCATAGGTCTCTCCTGTCATAAACAGGTAATTCCCAAGATAGTTCTCAAATATGCCGCTGACCTCCACCTCTGCTGTCTCCACCTCATTCTTCCTGATGGTAATGGTATCCCCCGGATTCAAACCAAATTCTTTTGCCAGCTTATCGCTAACGACAGCTTTCCCCAACGTGGGATAAGGTACGGCTTCACCGTTGAAATACAGACCGATTACCTTGGTGATGTCAGGATCATCCGTCGCTACAACACTAGCCTTCTTTATCCGGTCTTTTTGTATCACTTCCACTTCATCGGTGCAGACAAATACGCATTCCGACAAGACATCCGAAAACTTCTGTATGAATTTCTCTCTTTCCTCTTTGCCCTGTGCTTCAGTAAACGAAATACTGAAATCATATATCATAATGTTATCAAACTGGTCATTTACAATATTGCTGATTGAGTCGCCAAGTCCCAGTGCCGCCACCGTCATTGAAGTACATCCTGCAATGCCCAACACCGTCATGAAAAACCGCCGTTTGTAACGGAAAATATTTCGGATGGATACCTTTTGTAGGAAACTTATCCGGTTCCAGACAGCCGGTATAAATTCCAACAGCACTCGTTTCCCGGCCTTGGGAGCCTTTGGCCGTATCAGCTGTGCCGGCATTTCCAGAAGTTCCGCTTTACATGAAGCAAAAGTCACTCCTGCAGAACAAAGCAGGGAAATAGCCAATGAGATGGCTGCCAACCATAAATCGAATACATATCCAGTAGCGGAAAAATCATATATCATGCTATAGGCTTTCCATATTGCCAGGGGGAAGTATTTTGTTCCCAGTATATATCCGATTACGCATCCAAGAATGGCTGCACTGCCGGAATAAAGTATGTATTTTCTGACAATGGCACCGTCACCGTATCCAAGGGCTTTCAACGTACCGATTTGCGTGCGCTGCTCGTCCACCATTCTTGTCATGGTTGTTGAGCAGACCAGCGCCGCCACCAGGAAGAAGAAAACCGGGATGACCTTTGCGACACCCTCTACAATAGAGGAGTCGTTTTCAAAATTTGCATATCCTATATTGTGGTTCCGATTCAGTACATAGACTTTGGCTTTGGGAATATCCTCCACTTTCTTCCATGCATCATTGATTTTCTCCCGGGCTTCAGCCAGCTCCTTTTCCGCTTCGGCAAATTTTTCATCTGCTTCTTTTTTTGCATCCTCATATTCCTTAAGGCCTTTTTCATATTCGGCCTTACCCTTTTTCAAAGCATCCCATCCTGCCATTATGTCCTTCCGGTTTTTATCTATTTGATTCCTGGCCCAGTCAAGTCTCAATTTTGTCTCAGCAAGCCGTGCTTCTGCCTCTTCAAACCTTTTGCCGGCTTCCTCCAATCCCTTTCGGAGTTCTTCCTCACCCGCCTCAATCTGTGCCAGAGACTTTTCCAGCTCCGCATATTGCTGTATCACACCGGTTGCTTCTATCTCTGCAACTGCCGCCCTTGCCAGGTTCAGTTGGTTTTGAAGGGCCATATATTCCTCACTGTTGGGATCGATCATACGGGAAAGCGCATTTTCCAGGGAAAGTATTGTCTCGGCAAGTTGTTTATGCTGATTTACCACACCGCTCTCCTCAATGTTTTTCATGGCCGAGATGACCAGATCACGATTTCTCTGAAGCTCCTCCCTGCGTGACTCCAATTCCGCCAAAGCATCTGCCTTCTCTTTTTCAAATTTCTTAAGAGCTTCCTCATAATCCAGCAGGGATTTCCGGTAATCCTTTTCAACTTCATTTATCTTGCCTTCAGCATCCTTTAGTTTCTTCTCCTGCTGGTCGATCTCCTTTTTTGCCTTATCAAGCTCTTCATAAGCCTGACTGAGTTCTTTTTCCGCATCGGCCTTTTCCGTCAGATACTTTTTATAAGCATCATCATATTCTTTTTGTGCATCTGATGCTTTTTCCCTGGCTTCCTCAACAATATCCTGATAACGTATCTCTCCTCTGTGTTCCAATGCCTCTTTTAAAACTTCTTCCTTTTCAGAGATCAAATTCTCATATTCCTTGCTGTATATTTCATTATGCCCATTTAAACAGATCAGGATCTCGGTATAATAATCCGTTGAGAATCCGTCTTCAGGCAAATAAACAAATGCATATACCCAGCCCCCTGCAAGGCTTGTGGTCCCTCGGTCGTAAATAAGATAATTCACCGAGTCGGCAATCCCTACAACCGAATATTCATCATAGGCCAATGCATTCAAGGTATCGTCATTGTTGGAGGAAGCAACGCGAATCTTTGAACCGAGGGAATCCTCCGAAAAAAAACGGGAATCCACAACGCATTCATTTCCCTCTTCGGGCATCCTTCCGTATCGGATATTTAACCGGTTAATCTCTCTAGTTATGGAATGTGCCCTTAGAACCACTTCATTTTCCGAGCCCACATCGGCTATGAAATCTACGGAAATGGCTCCTTCGGCCGTTATTTCCTCATCTTCCGAAAAGTAACGTACGTCCTCCTTCGTCAGCCCCAGCGTGGAGATAAGGCGGAAGTCATACATTTTCTGGTTAAAGACATAGGTATCAAGGTTTTTCACCATGAAGGCCTTTGTGATTTTAAGTCCTGAAAAGAAGCCTACGCCGAGAGCAATTATGGCCATAATGGCAAGATACCGTTCCCATGTATGTTTTATTTCACGAATATTGTTTTTGAGCCAGGCTGAATTTCTCATCATTACCATTCTATCTCCTCTATCGGCAAAGCCTTGTCGTTTTTCTTAACAGAAACCACTCTTCCGCTTTTCATATGTATAACCCTGTCAGCCATGTCAGCCAGCGCGGTGTTGTGGGTAACAATGACCACCAGCATGCCGTTTTTCCGGCTCTGGTCCTGCAATAGCTTCAGAATCTGTCTTCCGGTTTGGTAATCCAGGGCTCCGGTGGGTTCATCGCACAGTAATAATTTCGGCCTTTTGGCCAGAGCCCTTGCGATGGCTACACGTTGCTGCTCTCCGCCTGAAAGCTGTGCCGGAAAATGATTGAGCCGATCTCCCAGGCCTACACTCTCAAGCACCTGTTGAGCAGGAAGGGGATCTTTTATCATCTGGGTTACAATCTCTACATTTTCAAGGGCCGTAAGGTTCGGTATAAGGTTGTAGAACTGGAAGACAAATCCGATATCTTCACGGCGAAACCTGGTCAGTTCATGCTTGTTCAGAGAGGATATCTCCTTATCCCCCATGATCACCCTTCCGGAAGTCAGGGTATCCATGCCTCCAAGTATGTTAAGAAGCGTCGTCTTTCCGGCACCGGAATGGCCTACAATGACACAGATTTCTCCTTCTTCTATTTCAAAAGAAACATCCTGCAGTGCAGGTAACTTCACGTATCCTGTCTGATAAACCTTGCATACGTTTTCAAATTTCACAAAAGCGCTCATACACTTCTCCCTTCGTCATGTGAGATCAGCCCGCCGCTGACCGAAGATTAGTCCGCAGTTAACAGAAGATTACTCCGCAATTAATGGCAGATTAGTCCGCCGCCTGCGGAAACAAAAGTGATGTGAATTGAAGCAGGGACGCTAAATCTATGTCTTTCTGCACGGCACTTGCCAAAATGGTTTCTGCAAAAATGTGAATAACCGGCAAAGCTTTCTTCCCGTTAGCAAAGCGCAGCAGCAGGTTGCTTAGTATATCTGCAATCTGCTGGCGCAGCATCACATGGTGCTTCCTGAACTGATCAATAATGCTGCCGGAACAGCCCGCCCAAATCGACTCGTATTTTCCGGAAAATGATTCTATACCTTTATAGATGGCACTGACACCTGCAGCGATGTCCTTTGCCAGATTACATTCTTTTTTTATTTCAGCAAGAAAATCAGCCCAATCTTTGGCCATTATGGCAGCAATCAACGTCTCCTTGCTGGCAAAATAATTGAATATGGTACCGGGAGCTATTCCGCATCTCCTGGCCACTTTTCGGATCGTAAATCCGTTGTAGCCGGCCTGAAACAGCAGCTTCTCTGATGTTTCCAAAATTAGTTCCCGGGCGTTTTCTATTATCTTAGGCATAGAACCCACCTCTATATGAACATGTTCATATAAAGTATAAAGTACGGCTTTATTAAGGTCAACAGCCGTACGGGCGCTTATCATCGACATCATTTAACCCTTTCGGGTTTTTTCGCAACAATGCTTCTCGGGCAATATACATTTTTTTGTTTTTGCACATCATTTGCGTTCTTTAAGGGGAATATATTCTTTCCGCTCAGAAACTGATTTATAAGCCGGTCTTATGATTTTTCCCCCGCCTGCCAGTTCTTCCAGGCGGTGAGCCGCCCACCCTGCTATGCGGGCAATGGCAAACAGCGGAGTAAAAAGCTGCAAAGGCAGGTCCAGCATGTTGTATACAAAACCGCTGTAGAAGTCAACATTGGCGCTTACACCCTTATAAATCCTGCGTTTCTTTGTAATAATCTCCGGCGCCAGTCTTTCCACCAGAGTATAAAGTTGGAATTCTTCCATACGGTTCTTTTCTTTTGAAAGGCTTTCCACAAACTTTTTAAGCATCCTGGCACGGGGATCGGATATGGAATATACAGCGTGCCCCATACCGTATATCAATCCGGAACGGTCAAAGGCCTGCTTGTCCAAAAGCCGTGTAAGGTAATCTGCCACCTTTGCTTCATCAGTCCAATCGGATATGTTTGCCTTCATGTCCTCAAACATCTGCACTACCTTAATATTGGCTCCGCCATGCCTGGGACCTTTCAGGGAAGCAATTGCCGCCGTAATTGCCGAATAGGTATCAGTTCCCGAGGATGTTACCACACGGGTTGTAAAAGCGGAATTATTGCCTCCCCCATGTTCCGCATGCAATACCAGGGCAACATCAAGTATTTTTGCCTCCAGAGGAGAAAATCTGCTGTCCGGCCGCAATATGTGCAGAATATTTTCAGCGGTGGACAATTCAGGTTTGGGCGGATGTATAAAAAGGCTCTTGCCGTCATGGTAGTGACAATAAGCCTGATAGGCATATACGGACAATAACGGGAACAACGCCATGAGCTGCAGCGATTGACGCAATACATTTGGCAGCGATGTGTCATCGGCATTGTCATCATAGGCATACATGGTTAATACACTCCGTGCCAGCGTGTTCATCATGTCCTTGCTGGGAGCCTTCAATATAATGTCACGGACAAAGCTTGTGGGCAGTGTACGATAATTGGCCAAAATCCTGTTGAACTTGTCAAGCTGAAGGGCATTGGGCAGCTCACCGAACAATAACAGGTAGGCCACCTCTTCATAACCAAACCGGTTGTCATTTATAAAGCCGTCAACTATCTTTTCTACGTCTATTCCCCTGTAATAGAGCTTCCCTTCGCAAGGATATTCCTTTCCGTCAACAGTTTTGGTGGCGACGATTTCCGATATATTCGTCAATCCTGCCAGCACACCTTTTCCGGTTATATCGCGAAGCCCTCTTTTTACATCGTATTTTTCATAAAGGGCAGGATCAATTCCGCTGTTTCTTTCAAACAAAGCGGAAAGTTCCAGTATTTCCGGGGTTATCTGTGAAAAACGGTTAGACATATATTCACTCACGCCTTTCATTTATTCTTCATTGCCCCTGCAATCCGTCTGCAGTATCTTTACAGGTCAAGATGAACTTTCATCCCGTAGACTTAAGTCATGGATTTCTTCTGTGTTTTTGTAAACCTGCATGGCAGTTGTTCTGTTCTCATTTGTATAATTTCTCCCGTTTCAATGGAATTTAGGCATAAATAAAAAAATTTAGCCTGTTGTGACGGCAAAAAGCTGAGGAAATGATATGCAGGAATAACAGTCTCTAAAATTCGCTCCAATGTTATTCCGTAGCATATCATTCCCTGTAAAATCCGCACAATACGTTGTTAAATTAAAAAAATGCTCAAGCTTTTGGCGTGAGCATAATCCTTCAAAGCGGCGATGCAACAACCCGTTTAACCTTTAATTGAGTATGCTGCAGCATGAATAATCATTATGCGGCATAAGCAATTAAACTGCAGCATAAGTAACTGCATCGGCTTTTCGGCATTTTTTAACACAAAGAATAAGCTTAATTGCGCATAAGGGGTAATCTCAATACAAAGGATACGCATGGATACGCACAAAGGGTATCTCAGCTAAACTTTAAATACGGATACAAGCTCCAATAATCTGTCGGCGCTTTTGTTAACTTCGCTGGTTTTCTTCAATACTTCCTTTGTTCTCTCCACTATGGCAGCAGCTTCGCTGGCCAGTTCCGAAGTCTCAGAAGCGCCCGCTTCAGATGCAACCGAAACATCATTTATGGCTTTCGCCATGCTCTGTATGGCCGCATACAGCTGTTCTGTGGTGGCACTCAGATTTGTAACCATTTCATCCAGCAACCGTGCGTCATTGTTATACTGCTCTCCGATTACAACAAGCATGTCATAGTCCTTTATTACCCTGTTCTCCAAAAACTCCAACACCTGCCCGGCACTTTCCGAAAGTGTTTGCACCGACTGCATCACCGATGTTGTCACGCTCTGAATCTCGCTTACCGTCTGCTTTGAGCTTTCAGCCAGTTTCCTTATTTCTCCGGCAACAACCGCGAAGCCGGAACCGGCATTTCCGGCCTTTGATGCTTCTATTGCAGCGTTCAGTGCAAGCAGATTTGTCCTGGAAGATATGTCTGAAATGGCATCAGATAATACCTGTATCCTTTCCACTGCCTTTGATTGCTCAATAGCATTTTTAAGATTTACCGCAACACCCATGAGAATGTCCTGTGCCCTTTGTTGAGAATCGGTTGCGGTGACTTTGAGCTGCTCGGCCCTGTCGCTTACCTCACGGGCAGTTTCGGTATTGTTCTGAGCTTCATTTGCTATGGAATCAACAGCCCCCTCGATTTCATTGGATGTAGCGTTCATTTCTTCCGCCGCGGCAAAGTTCTCATCCATCTTTAATGAAAGCTTTTCTATTATCCCTGACATGGTATCAATTTCTGAAGTGAGGGCGGCCATGTTTTCTTCAACATTGTCAATTGCTTTCCCAACACTGCTGGCCTCTTCAATAACATTCCGTATTATCTTTGAAACGTTTACGTTAATGCTGTTAAACGACCTGGCCAGTTCTCCGATTTCATCACGCCTTTTGGTATATTTTTGCTCCATAACCCTGGAAAAGTCCCCATTGGACATGATATTGCATTCCTTCGAAAGATAGGTTATAGGTCTGGAGATACCTTTCCCTATGAGATATGCGATTAGTAAACCTGACAAAAGGAATATGCAGGATATAAATAAAAAGATCTGCTTCAGTTCCGTCAATCCTGCCAACATTTCTTCCCTGTCGGCTGCAACTGCAATGGACCAGCCGTATTTCTCAAAAGGCGCGTAACCTGAAACTTTGGCAACGCCGTGAAATTTATATTCTCCGAAACCCGTCTTCCCTTCGGTCATTTCCTTCTGTACGTCACTAAATCCCTCAAAGCCTACACTTTTGACTAAGTTTCCTGCATCTTCCGCTTGGGAATCTGTTCCTTCACTCGTACCTTCACCTTCGGTCCTGACCGTGGCTGAGGAAACCGTATCAGGTGTTTGAGATGAAACGGTTGCTGAAGACAAGGCATCAGCATTATTGACACCGCCGGATTCTGAAGAACTTCTTGAACTGGCAATCCTTATTATTTCCAGCAGAACGTCTTTGTCTGCGTGAGCTATGGTTCGACCCTGACTGTTTATGATAAAAGCCTCACCGGTCTCTCCAAACTTGATTCTTCCGGCAAATTCACTGAGCTCCAGGCCGTCTCTGACAGCCATCAGTGCACCTGCTATTTCACCGTTTATTCTCACGGGAACGGCATATATCATTATGAGATCCGTCCCTTTATTATCCAGCATAGGTTCTGTGACAAATTCCTCTCCGGAAAGTGCCTTCTTTACCACCGCATTGTTGCTCAGATCGGCTGTGGCCCCGTCATCAAACAAAGCCTTTCCTTTTTTATCGACCAGTATCATTTGCTTATGACCTGATCTTTTTACTTCATCCGACATGATGGCTCTTACTTTGGAAGTGTCTGCACCGGGTCTGTTCAATATGTTCATGTAATCTAAGGATGCTATGATGTTTAATGTATTGAGGTGATTCTGTATCCCGTCTGCTATTGTTATTGACGCTTCCACGGCAACTTTAGGCATGGTTTCCTTTAAAACGCCCACCAGTGAATTGTGGGATATATAATATGCTGCCAATCCTAAACCAAAGCAAATAAAAAATACCATTGTTCCTAACAATGCTATGATTCTTGTGCTTATTTTCTTCATTTTCTTCTACCCCGCTGTTAAAATATAAAGGAAAAAAAGATATAATTTTGTCGCCATCGGCTAGATTATATCAAAATATAGATTAATTATCAATAATTCCTTGTAGTGGTTTTTGTTACCTTATATATTTGTGAGTTGGTCCTGTCCAACTCTTATCTGCTTATACTCTCTTGAAGAATGATCAAGCAGAATTATATGTCTTTTAAAAAGTCAGTATGTTAAAAAGGAATCTTCTGTAACAGACACAAAGGATGTCAGGCAAAAAATTGATGGAATTATTTACATAATGTTACAATTCTTACTTGATTTTTTCCGTTTGTTGATATATATGTTAATATGTGGACAAGAATATCACATTAAGAAATGCAGCCGGTGATGCTTCCCCGTATCAGAAAAGGAGGTGGTGAACTACCTGTCGTAAATCACTCTCGCGTGCAACCTTTCATAGGCGACCTTTCATAAGCAACCATCCAAACCATCGTTAAAATCAATATTTTAGGAGGAAGAAACCATGCCTAACAGAAATCTTCGCAGACTCAGAATGTTTATTGCATTGCTCCTGACGGTGGCACTTGTATCCTCCGGCATACCGGCCATGGCAGTCGGTGCTCCCACCAAAACACCCGAGGCATATGCCCCGCAATTCTACAATCCTGTGGCAGTGGGACATCCCAGACTTTACTTCCGTGAAGCCGATATTCCTGCCATCCGGGAGCGATGGGAGAACTATGAAACCGGCCGAAACCCGGTTCAGGTGGACTGGTTCATCAGACAAATGAAGAACGCCCAAGGCAGGTATGACAGCGGCATACTTCCCATAAGCTCCGGCAACAGTTCAAACGCCAACAAGCAAATCGCCGCGGCGTTCCAGGCAAACGCCCTGGAATACCTGATGTACCGCAACACGGACAGGCATGAGGAAGCTGTCCGGAAAGGTCTTTTGGCCATTAAGATGGCAAAGGAATACCTGACCACCTTCAACTGGGGAACAAATCTTGACACGTACAGCAGAAACTACGAAATCGGACCGGTACTGGTCGAAACTGCCTGCGTTTACGACTGGTGCCACGATTTGCTGACT
>JAMNYG010000016.1 GCA_023622945.1 Bacillota bacterium
GAGCAATGTACATAAGGAAATGGCCACAAGTTTCTTTCGGGTGCGCCTCTGGTCGCAAAAGGAATTGCTGGAAGCCTTATTTGCCAACTATGATCGTTTAGATGAGGATATAAAAGCAGAGTTGCCGCTAAAACGTATTTGGACTGTTGCTGCACAAGAGCAGGGTGAATAGACTCTGCTCTTATGCTTTTTAGACCGGAGAAATAATGCGCTGGCATGATCAGGTTTGTTTGGGTGAGAGGGGGCTATTGGATGATTTTAAATGACGCTGTTGCAGAGCGAATTATGAAAATATACGAAGATATGTACATGAAAGGTGAATTGCTTTCGCAGGCCCAGTTAACTATGTACTACCAGACATTTCAGGCAAAGTTCGGTCCGGAACAACTGGCAAGTATGGACGGATATTCATTATTAGAATTCATGCATAATATCAGCAATAGAGATAGTTTGGTTTATTGGTTAGAGTTTAAGGATGATGAGGAATTTCCTACTAAAAGATTCGGCAGTATTCATGGCGGATCAAATCTGAAATACGGGGTTTACTTGAGTAAAGAACGAAACACCTGGGTTACGGGTAGCTCGAGAAAGATAGTGGAATTGTCGGTTGAAGAAGCTATCGCAATTGCACGCAGGCATCGTGACCAACTGCTGAAAGGTGCAGATCTGCTGGACAAGTTGCCGGCAGATGCCGGAGATGAGGATTACTTAAAATTGCAAATAGATATGAACGAACAGGCTCCCGATGTAAGTGATACGGCATGGGGGCATAAGTATTTTAGTCTGCTTTTCCCGGACAAATTGGATTGCTATCATGTTCCTGATTACCAGCGTGCTCACCTGATCAGAATGGGAGTGTTTCCTCCCCCCCAGGAAGGACGATACGTTATAGCCGGACGGTATGTTGCTATTACCCGGCAGCTAGGTATTCATATAAATCACTTAATGGCCGTTCTAAACAAAATGAATGGCCGGCCTTACCGGTACTGGAGAATTGGCACAAGTGACGGTACTAAACCCAGAAACAGATGGGACTTGATGCGTGAAGGCAATTGTGTTGCGGTGGGTTTTTCGAAAATAGAAGATCTTTCTGACCTAACTTATGATAAAAAGTCTCACCTGCGGTTAAAAGAGATAATGCACGAAAAGTACCCCACTAACCCGGCTGCTGAAGGAAGGGCTGCGCAGCAGTTATTCAATTTCTTCGGTGCAATATCAGAGAATGATTTGGTTATCGCCGCTGATGGTGGCACAGTAATCGGAATTGGTCGAGTTACCGGAGATTACTATTACGATCCATCCTCTGACTTTCCCCACCGTCGCCCTGTAGAGTGGTTGTCCTTTGATGAATGGAAGCTTCCTGAGGCGGAAGGCTTGCAGACAACGGTATATGAATTAAAGAAACCCCAGAATCTTATTGAAATAGAGAGAATTTTATTTAAGAGAAAAACCTTGATTGACCCGGTACTCCCGAAGAAAAAGACTATTTTGGAAGGGTTACCAGGCAGGATCCAGGCAGTGCTTGAGCGCAAATCCCAGGTGATACTCTATGGACCTCCCGGAACGGGGAAAACTTACTGGGCGGAAATCACGGCGCGAGAATTGGCAGCTCACAAACGGTTCGGCAAGGCTTTCAGTGAATTGTCTGCCGAGGAGCAAGAAGTGATTTTTGGCCAAAATGGATTAGTCCAATTGTGTTCATTTCATCCTTCTTATGGTTACGAGGATTTTATGGAGGGCTACCGGCCTCGCACTCAAAATGGCCAGATGGTTTTTGAGCTTCAGGATGGCATTTTTAAACGGCTTTGTTTGCAGGCTCAGCAAAACCCGGAGCTAAACTACTACTTGATTATCGATGAGATCAACAGGGGTGACATCCCAAGAATATTTGGCGAATTGCTGACCGTTTTGGAAAAGAACAAGCGAGGCAAGAAAATCCTGCTTCCTTTATCCAGGCAAGAATTCTCTGTTCCTCCCAATGTTTATATAATCGGCACTATGAATACAGCTGACAGGTCTATCGCCCTGTTAGATACTGCCCTGAGACGTCGCTTCGGGTTTATTGAATTAATGCCGGATACAGAGCTTCTAAAAGATGCGGTTGTGGATGGCATTCCGTTAGGATCTTGGCTGCATTCTCTAAATAACCGCATTTGCCAGAATATTGGCAGAGATGCCCGTAACCTGCAGATTGGTCATGCTTATCTCATGGAAAAAGACCGGCCTATTCATAGCCTGCCCCGATTAATGCGTGTGGTACAGGAGGATATTATACCTCTCTTGGAAGAGTATTGTTATGAGGATTACAAGACACTGGAGCTAATTCTGGGTTCTGTTTTAGTTGATGCAAAGCAGCAGAGAATACGCCATGAACTTTTTGAGCCAGGCCGGGAAGATGCCTTTATTGAAGCGTTGCTTGAACATATTCCAGAACTAACTATTCCTGAAGATCGGTTAGTTGAGATAGATGATCTTTTGGAGAATGATATTGATGAACAAAATAGTGATTGATCTTCGCGAGCATGAGGAGTGTATAACTGAAGAACCCGTGGAGATAACAAGCCGGGAAGATAAGGACCTCGCTCGAACGCTTACCGAATCAGGCAAACTTGAAATATACGAAACGCGCCACGGCTTGCATATTAAATCTAGTTCATATGTAGGCAGTCTTACCTTAGGGAATCTTCAAATCAATATTAATCCTAAAATCAATGGTGCACCATTTTTGCGCTTGTTACGCTATGCCTACAATTTAAGAAATTTTACGTTTTTCCCTCTAACCGACTATCAATCGAGATCTTTGTCGTTCCAAGAAGTATTGATTATTCAACTGATCGCAGAGGCGAGGGAGTTAATAATGCGAGGTCTGAATCGCCAATATGTTCCTGTAGCCGAGTCCTTGACATTACCTCGCGGAAGAATCGATTTTGCTGCCATAGTAGCTAGCGGAGGGATAATAGAAGCTAAATTGCCGTGTCATTATTTTCAGCGCATGGAGGATCACCTGTTAAATCAAGTCCTGATGGCTGGCTTAATGATGGCTGAATCGCTTACTGATGATTTAGAAATCAAACAGCAAATCAGGCGATTAGTGAGAATAATTGAGAATGATGTCAGCAGAATACAGCTTAACCTCAATGTGTTAGACAAGGCCAAACGAGAAATTAACCGGTTGAGTTCCGCTTATCGTCCTGCCCTGACAATTATAGAGATACTCTTAAATGCTCAGGGAATTGAGCTGACCGACATTCAGTTGGTAAAGCTACCGGGCTTCCTATTTGACATGAACCTTTTTTACCAGTCATTATTGGAAAGGTTTCTTAAAGACAACCTGCCTGATTATCAAGTGAAGGGCCAAAAGTCTATGTATGGGATGATGGCATATGCAAGAGGCTACAATCCCCAGGGGAAAAAAGCACCGGTCCTGCGGCCTGATTTTGTTATATATAAAGGCAAGCAGGTAGTAGCGGTTATGGATGCTAAATACCGAGATCTATGGGAGAAGGATTTACCTGCCAATATGTTATACCAGTTGGTAATTTATGCCCTGAGTAAAGATGGCAGGGGTTCAGCCACCATTCTGTATCCCACATTAAACAGGTCAGCCAGAGAGGCGCGTATCGAAGTAAGGGAACCAGCGGCAGGGGTTAACCAGGCTTCAGTTATATTGAGGCCGGTAAACTTGCAGGAGATGGATACTGTACTGGCAAACAAAGGCAAGTCTGAATATGACAAACGCCGCACCGAAATGGCTATGGAAATGGTGTTTGGCAAAGTTTAGGATTGCATCCAGGACTAACACAACCAGTCGTAGTGTTATTAGGCGAAACACCTGAGGTAATAGCTCTGGCCAGCAAAGCAGGATTCCGCTGCTTTACGGATATTGAATCATTCAAGAATTATGTCAAACATGATGTATTAAAAGA
>JAMNYG010000163.1 GCA_023622945.1 Bacillota bacterium
ACCGGGTACATCTTTGTTTTCTCCTGCATCAACAGGCAAAGCCCTGAGGTATCCTGCAATTCCATTAATATCAACGGTTTTAAAACCGGTTAATTCCTGCTGCATGCTGACTTTTTCCTGGATGACTGAAAAACTCCTGTTACCGTCTGAATAATTTAATACAACTCTGTCCGCAGTATTCTCATCAGGTCCTGACGCACGGATATATGCAAGCTTATAGTTCTCCGGCACGTATGACGGTGTGAGAAAAGCATCTCCGAAGCTGTCCCTTGCTTCTTCCAGGGTCTTTATCTCCCTTTCTTTTTCAGCAAACAGGTCTACTGTCATATCATCATTCTGTAAGGGAAAGTTTTCCGCGTTTTCTGAAGAATGTGCCGTGATTATCCCTTCCGGTTGCGTACTCTCATTTCCGTCTATAAAAGGATTTTTTTGCAATATACCGGAAAAGTTTACAACGCAGAGTATTAACAGAAAACATGCAGCCGGTACGAGGAATTTGCTTAAGGGAACGGCTTTTCTTCTTATACATCTCTCAAGGGTTTTTCTTTTAAGCTCTTCACTGACCGTGATACCACTCATTGCTTCATCTGCAATTCTCTTAAAATCTTCCATTCTTATCAACTTAAATCAACCCTCCCTCCCAGCTTGCTCTTAAGCATCTCTCTTGCCCTGTAAAGCCTGCTCCTTACAGTCCCCTCGGCTATATTCAAAGCTTCGCTTATTTCTTTTGTGTCAAGACCCTGGTAGTAGTAAAGTATAATAACCTCCTTATATGAGGGCGGGAGAGAAATCACTTCATCAAAAAGCAGCCTGCTCTCATCTTTCCTGACAACCCTCTCCTCGATATCCTGCTTTTTTCCTCCGGGCTTCATTTTATCAGTAAGAAGCACTCTTCTTAGCCACGAACCACGCAATATATCCTTGCATACATTGATGGTTATTCTTATTATCCATGTTTTCTCGCTGCTCTCACCCCTGAAGCTTCCATAGTTTTTATAAACCTTGATGAACACTTCCTGAAATGCATCCTCGGCCTTTTGCTGGTCCTTAAGATACATATAGGCAGTTCTGAGCACATCATTGCCATAGGTATCCATAAGTCTTATCATTTCATTTTCCGTAGCATATTTTCTTTCCATGTCATTCTCCTTTGGTACCGAAAGGGAATACATCAGCCGCCTCCTTCCAAGGCGTTTTCACCTATTAGACGAGGCAACCCGCACTTTTGCTCCATTACAAAATTGTGACAAAAGGGTATGGGGACACTTCTCAAACCACGAAGCAATTCTTCGAAGCAGAGAAGTGTCCCCTCTCCCTGGCTGTCTTCCCGTTCTCCGGCGCCTAAAAACCTCAGAATGCATACATATCTTTTTCACAATCTGCCGGGTCTTATTCACCGTCTGCCGGGTCGTATCCTACCACGGTCCATATTCCTGTTTCGTCCTGCCTTACGAGTTTCTTCAGGTACACCCTGCGTACAGGCGTCACATCGCCCGTTACCTGGATTATTGCTTCTGTACCGGTATTTTTCTCAATTACAAATTCCTCATACTTAACAGGATAGTCTCCCTGTATTCCTTCGGGTGAAATCTTTAGGCTTACAAACACCTGTGCTACATATACAGGATCAAGCTTCCACGGTGAATGCCCTGCATCCACGCTCTTTTGCTCGTTTTCTTCCACTTCCATATCAACCGGAACTTCCACCTGGGGTTTCATCGATGATTCATGGTCATCTTCAGGGATCTCAACGGTTTCCCCCGTCATTTTTTCCACGAATGATGCCAGCTCCTCAAGTGAAACATTGCCGACAACCGCAAATTCAAGTTCATCCTTCTGCCAGCGTATTGAAACCATACCGGTTACTCCTGCATATATTCCCCCGCCGGAAAGCACACCCTGTTCTTCTGTAACAGGTGACTGTATTTCAGCAGTATTGTTTCCTACCTTCCCGAGGATTGCCATTGAATTTGGCCTGAAAGCATCAGCAGCCTTACCCTGGATTACCACAACTTTACTTTCCCCGTCCTGCGAGGAATAATACAACCTGACAATCTTTGGACCGTTTGCATCATTACCTGCACTGGCCGCTACTGCTATGCCATCCTGCTTGTATCCTTCCGGCAGGCTTTTCGGAGCTATGGGTGCAAATCCTGCAATCTCCCCGGCTTCTTCCATGCTGCCTACCAGCAGTTCAGGATTTGTGTCCACCTCATCAAATCCTTCCGGCACTTTATATGCAAGGAGTTCCCCTGGAACAGAATCCATAAATTCAATTTCAGTGTAAACAATACGATATTGTATTGCATTCTGCATGGGACTTTCCTTTTGCAGAGGCAGCCTGGTCTCCTTATCAATCCACAACCTGTAAGGCTGTCCTCCTTTGGGCGTTACCTCCAGAACATATGCCTTTCTTCCGGAAACCACTTCCTGTCCGACTACTTCAGTGCTCAGGGCGTTCTTTACATGCTCAATTTCCTTTCCCAGCTCGAATGTAAAACGGTAAGGATCCGGGAAGGTCGCAAAAACATATACCTTCTTTTCATCAGGTCTTACCTGCCACTTTTTCTGACCGTTGTTTACGGTTATCAAACCTTCAGAAAAGCCCTGCAGTTCTTTAATATAGTACCCTTCTCTGTCAACCCACACCTCACGCTTTGCCTGAAGAGTTTCTTCCCCGTCAGCATTGGTTTGTACAATTTCCAGAACCCCGTGATAAGCCTTTACTTCTTTAAAGGCCTCATCCATTGCGTTTACTATCCTGTTGCTACCCAAAGGCAGCATCAGGCTCACCACAAAAACTACCACCACCATTGCTGCTACGGCCCCTATTCCGCTAAGCCATGCAAATTTCCGTCTGGTTGCTTTTCTCTTTTCTGACATCTTCTTTGCTACACCTCCTGCAAGTCTTTTATGATAATCTTTTTCGGGCATGTCAGGCTCCTTCATGGTTCGTATCAGCCTGACGGTATTCATAAGTTCATCCATTTCAGGACTATCAATGGGATTCTCATGTTCTTCGGGCTTTTTTTCGGCATTAAGGCAGTCAATATAATCAGATATTTTTTTCCGGATATCCTCCATCGGTTTGCGCCTCCTTCATCTGGTGGTTTTTGCCAAGAATTGAAGCTAACGTATGCAATGCACGGTATTGCAATACCCTGACAGTCCCCTCTTTTTTATTCATTATCCTTGCAGTCTCGGCAACCGAGTATCCCTTGATAATCCTTAGTTCAATCACCATGCGTTGTTCTTCATTCAACCGGCTGAGAGCCTTCTCTAACAAAAGGCGTTGTTCCACTGCCTCAGCCGGGTCGGGGACCGATGTTTCTACCGGGTTTACGGCTTCGAGATTTACTCCTGTTCCCCTGCGGTTTTTCTTCCGCCATTTGTCGCTGAGGATGTTCAGAGATATTTTTTTCAGATAGTTTATGTATGCTTCGATCCTGACGCCGCCTTTTTTTATTTTGGAAAGAGCCCTGACATAAGCTTCCTGGGTAATATCTTCAGCTTCCTGACGGTTTTGGACCCTGTAATAGATAAAGCGGTATAACGGCTCCCATGTCAAAGAGCAAATCTCTTCTATAGCCTTCAAATCACCTTCCTGCGCTTTTTTTAATATATCTCTCTCCAGCATATTTCTTTGCTCCTTCTTTCACTGGCCAGCTATGGATACACTAATAAAGACGTCGAAAAGCCCAGAATGTTACAAAAAATCCCGGAACTTTTTTAGTCCCGGGAACCTCACAGTCACTTTTAATCCAATACAAATGTTTCCTAAAGTCCTTTGTTCCATATAAGTATTTTTACGAAGCTCCATATTAGCATTTTGCAAAGTCTCTAATACCATAAAAGTATTCTCTAAAGCTCCTGATCCCATACAAGTACTTTAGTCTCCATGCTTTTTAAACCGCCAAGATAATCCAGATACTCACCGGAGCTGCTTATGGCAGCCTCCATTCCTTCCGGATGGTCTATGTTTATATCCGCAGTTTTTCGATATCGTCATTGGATGAGTTGACAAGCATCAGAACCTTCTTTCCATCCACCTCGTAGTAATAAGGTGTTACGTAGGGTGCGTCTGCAGTGAAAATAATCTCCCCGGCAGAATCTCCGTTTCCGGCACGTGCTGCCTCCATCAACACTGCCTTGATGATCTCTTCCCTGAAAGGATTGAGCAGCCACTTCCCTTCACCATACCAATCCACCGCATAAGGCAGGATAAACACCTTATTGTTTACTACGGCCATGGCCGCCCCCACCGTCTCATTGTATTGGTTCTTAACTTCAGTCTTAAGCATGGCATTACCGGAATATTCAATCTCTATATAATCATATGGAGTGGACAGCCTTGCGTCGGCAAGACCGCAGTACTTTCTTCCGTCGCAAACCTGTGCATAGGATTTATAGCCGCTTTCATTGGTATGCCAGACTGCCCTGCTTATACCTGCCACATGTCCATAGCCCATATCAAACAGGGTGTATGCAGCTTCTCCTTCCATAAGAACAAAGTTATGTCTGAAAAGGTCATATATCTCTTCTTCTGACATGTTCCTGAAAAACTGACCGGAAACTGCTATGATGCCGTTCCTGTGTTTTTTTCAGTGGTGTAAACCGTAGGTATGCCATATGAAGAAAGAAGTCCTCCCCAGAAATATTCCCGGGGATACAGTTCTTCCATGTTCCTGCCGTGTTTTGTGTGCAGCCTGAAGGAAGCCTCCGGATCAACGGGGACCTTAACACCTTTTTGTTTATCTACAGACAGTCCAAGTCCCCGGATGCTTTCGAGAAAATCCTTGCGGTCTGCCAGAACGTTCTGCAGGCCTTCCTTCATGATCACTCCGTTGCCCATCATATCAAAAATGTTAAGGGTTATGCCTTTCGCATCCAGCACCAATGATGTATCCAGCTGCAATCCCATCAGCTTATGGGATTTTGTGTATCTTAAGTCGGCACAGTTTTCAAGCTCAGGGTAAATTTCCGTCTCCAAAGGAGTAAAGGTCCTTGTCACCCTTGATATGACATTAAATCTCCAGAGGTATTCCTGTGCAGTCACCTCAACATAAGCATCAAGATGAGGCCTGTTGACCATGGGAGTGTCTCCTGCCAATCCCTTCAGCACGCCTTCCCAGCTTCGGCCTTCAGCGCAATGAACAGCAGGTCCCGAACTCATGAGACCTATTTTCGTTTCCGGAGAAACCTTATGGACTGCTTCACCTATCAGCCGTGCGTTTTCTATCATTTCATCCCTGGCTGTCTCAAGCCAGATCCTCCTGTATGGATGAGGCTCACCTTTTTTCAGTATGCCCTCTATGAACTCCTGGCGGGTCAGCTTCTTACCTGCCCTTCTTGAGAATTCCTCCATGTGGGCATCGCAGAAACATCCTCCCCATACAAGTTCGGCGCCATGGTTGAAATGCCTGAAATCATCTTCCACCCACAGGATGTAAGGTTTTACGGACGCGTAGTATGCATACATTTCGGTAATGTATTTGCGCCAGTCGGGACACATGGGGCATGCCACAGATCTGGAGCTGTGACCATAGGCATCAACCATCCATCTGAATTTCACCCCGTTCCTGAAAGTCCTGCCTTTATCATCATGAAGCAAGGTGGGCCACGGGTTAATTGATGTGGTAACGCTTATGTCATCAAGCAATCTTTTTCCCCGGGCAATCACATCAAGCCAGGGCTTGGTTTCCTCTAATGTGAGATGCCCCTGGTTCAGCTGCTCTCCGTTAATAAAAAACATAACATCATCGATTTTGGCCTGCCTGCAGAACTCAACCAGCTCATCAAGATGCTCTTCTACATGATGCCCCGGCTGTACCGTATATCTGAGCATATATTTGTAGTTTTTCTTCACCATATCACATAATCCTTTTTTCATTAATTATTATGCCTCATCAACCTTCATACAATCTAAAAAGCCTTCTCTATCTCTTCCCTGACTATTTTGACCCATTTTGCCACGTTTTCCGGCTGATGGTTAACGGTCTCAACGTCTTTCAAAGTGATGTCAAAGTGACAATTATTTTTCTTAAATATATCAAAAGCCTCCCTCACGGTCTTTCTTACAAAATCCTCGTCCAGGCCCGTGCTTACCATGCTGGAGGGATTGGGCCTCCAGGATATAACATAATCGGATCCTATTTGTTCTGCACACTTCTTCACATCAGCAAAGGGGGTTACCGCGATTCTTCTTAAGTTAGGTATCTTTCTTAATTTATCTATCTTGTGGGTGAGATCTTCACAACATCCGTATGCTACCAGCCCGAATTTTTCCATTATGGGCAACTGATACTGGAGCATGAACTCATCAAACATGTCGGGCGAAAAGGTGGTAAACTCCTGTGCTGCAAAGAAGGTCCACAACTGCTTTCTTTTTACTCCATACACACCGGGCTTCGGATCTTCCAGCTCTTCTGCATATGGCATTGCCTGGTTCTGATGGTTTGCCAATGAAAAGTCCCCGGCTTTTTCAGCTTCTTCATGAACTTTCAGTATGCAGTCCCTCATAAAGGCAAGAAGCTTATGCAACCATTCAGGTCTGTCATAGACATCCCACATTATCTGTTCCAGTCCCCTGAGCTTGGCAAGATCCGTAGAGATGTCCTGAGCCCACATTCCGAATATGGAGCCTCTGTTCACATGTACAGGCAGTATATCCCCCACTGCATCCTGCAGCTTTTCCAAGCGCTCTCTGGTGGCTTTCTCATTAATCTCATGTTCAGGCACTTTAAGCCTGTTTATGTCTTCCTCCCGGATGATCTCGGGAGCAAAAGCCGCTGCTCCTCCGCGCATGGGTGCTTCTCCCAGACCTACCCTTACACCCCAGCGATTGCTTACCGAAGGCTCAAACACTGCATTCACCGTTATCCACGGTTCAATGATAAAATCATCGCCTATTGCATCCTGGGCCTTCATCCTGTAAAAATATATTTCGTATTCCCTCAGGAAAGGATCCTGGCATTTAAGAAGGCCGGGGTCAAAATTCTCTTCAAAGGCAAACGCCCTCACATATATTGGAGGTCTGGTTTTTCTGAAACTGTTAAGTCCACGCCACAGTTTTCTTCTTTCATCCATCACGGGTTTATGGGCAATCTCGGCATACTCCCTGGCCAGCTCCCTTAATACTTTTTTATCGTTGACCATGGCAATCTTCTTAATATTAAGCCTAGCTTTTTCACATTCATCACTTATATTAATTCTTACTATAAATACCTACTGCTTAATATTTAATTGTTAATTCTCTTTTTTTTATAAATTTTTTATAAATTTTCCTAAATACTTAACAGTTAAATGACATGGATCAACTCGCTTATGGGTTTTCTCTCCTTAACAGGAGGCTTTTCATCAGCATACCCGATTGTTACCATTATCGGTATTTCCTTATCCTCAGGAATATCCAGTATCTTCCTCATTACATCACGTTCAAACCAGCCAATCCAGCATGTTCCCAATCCTGCATCGGTTGCTGCCAAAATCATATGGTCAACGGCTATGGCTACGTCAAATGCCCGGCCTTTTTCACAGGTTGCCACCATCAATACAGGCGCCTCAGAAATAAATTCCTGATGGCACGCTTTTTCCGCGATCTCTCTCCTTTTGGCTGCATCTTTTACAAATATGAACCTGTAGGGCTGGCGGTTGTTTCCCGAGGGGGCTGACTGTATGGCTTTATAAAG
>JAMNYG010000086.1 GCA_023622945.1 Bacillota bacterium
AAACATGGCCTACAGGGTATTTCCTTATCCCTAATAAACCATGTTTCCTAAAAGAACTTTATTTGCATTTTAAAAAGAATTTGCAAAATGATAGGAGTTTATTTTATATATACACCTACATAATCCTCACTACACTTCCCTGCGACCCTCCAGTGCCTTTGCCAGGGTAACCTCGTCGGCATACTCAAGGTCTCCTCCCACCGGTATGCCGTGGGCAATGCGTGTCGTCTTGATTCCCAAAGGCTTCAGAAGCTTTGAAATGTACATGGCCGTCGCTTCGCCTTCAATGTTGGGATTGGTGGCAAGTATCACTTCCTTTACATCGCCATTTTTAATCCTTTCAAGCAACTCTTTTATTCTGATATCGTCGGGGCCTATCCCCTCCATGGGTGAAATCACTCCGTGGAGCACATGATAAAGCCCCTTGAATTCCCGGGTCTTTTCCATGGCCACAACATCCCTGGGATCTTCCACAACACATATGACCGAAGGGTCCCTGGACTGGTTGCTGCAGATTCCGCAGGGATCTACATCGGTCAAATTGCAGCACACAGAACAGTGCTTTATCTTCTCCTTGGCATCTCTTATGGCATTTGCCAGGCTGTCAACCCTTTCCGGGCTCATGCTCATAACATAAAAAGCCAGCCTTTGAGCAGTCTTATGTCCTATTCCAGGTAGTTTTTCAAATTCTTCAATGAGTCGTGCAACTGGACCAGCGTAAAAACTCATGTATCTCACCTTTATCCTGTTAAAAGAGACAAATTAGGCTACCAAAAGGAAAAGATCAGAACAATCCCGGTATCCCTCCAAGTCCCCCGGTAATCTTGCTCATTTCGGTGCTTATCATTTCCTCGGCTTTCCTTAAAGCCTCGTTTACTGCGGCAAGAACAAGGTCCTGCAGCATTTCCACGTCGTCAGGATCCACAACTTCCGGCTTTATGTTAATTTCCTTTATCTCCTTTTTACCGGTTGCAATTACCGTAACAGCCCCTCCGCCTGCAGAAGCTTCAACGGTTCTTTCCTCCAGTTCTTCCTGGAGTTTTGCCATCTCCTTCTGCATTTTCTGGGCCTGCTTCATCAGATTGTTTATGTTACCGCCAAAACCGGGGAATCCTCCCTTTGCCATGTTATTTCCTCCTTAATCAGCATATGATCCCATCAAATCTATTCCTTATTATACAGTATATTAACCGCTATATACAATAATTTCTGGAATACTGCGCCACTCTGTAAACTGAGTCATTCATCTATAATGTTCAGAGGGGCATCGAACCTTCTTGCCATATCCTCGGCTTTTTCAATCAGCTCATCCCTTTCCCCGGATCCTTCATTGCCCCTTTGCTCAATTGCTTCCCTTTCATTAAGGCACTTGACCCGGATTTCCCGGCCAAGTTCCTGGCTTAAGAGAGATTCAAGGATTTCCAGGTTCTCTGCCTTTGAAACCAGTATTCTGCTGAAGCTGTTCTCCTCGTCAAAGACCAGTCCTATCATTCGGTCACTCAGGCAAACAGCCCGGGCGTTGAGAAGGTTGCTGTAAAGTATCATCCTGCGCTGACTTCTCAATTTGTCAAGTATTTCATTCCAGTTTTCAAGTTCTCTTAAATCCTTAATGGTTTTGACCGCATCCATGTCTTCGGGTTCGGTTGTACCTTTATCTTCGCCTGTTTCTTGCATTTCCTCCGGATCTTGTACCGCTTTTGTCCGTGCATCCGTTCCTTCATGCGTTAAATCTTCATAATCTTCGTGCCCGGCCGTTTCCTGGTCGCTATTGAACCCGGCATTAGCTTTTGCCTCAACCCCTGTTCCCGTACCTGCGGCTGAGGGTACCACAGTGAAATTCCCTGAAGCCAGCTTTTTCTCCAATATGTCAAGCCTTACCATTATGTCTTCTTTTGCTGCATTGAAGCCTCTTTCGCAAATCCTGACCAGGCCGGCTTCAAGAAGCACCCTCGGATGAACTGCCCACCTGAGGTCGGTTTCAAGAGAAGAAAGCTCCCTGATAATCATAATAAGTTCATTCTTGTCAAAGCCCTGGCACTGGGTTTTCATTTTTTCAAGGGTTTCTTCCGACACCTCAACTATTTCCTGCGGTGAATCCACCACTTTGCATATCAGCATATTCCTGAAGTACTGAACAAGATCTCCGGCAAACTTAAGTACGTCCTTTCCGTCCATTACCAGCCTTTCCACCAGCCTGAAGATCCCGGCGATGTCACCTTCCCTGACGGCATCCACCACTTCTGCGATAAAGAAATCGTTTACGATGCCTACAACCGACAGTACATCGTTATACTCAATTTTTTCACTTCCTGCTGCCATGCACTGGTCCAGGATGCTTATGGCATCCCTCAGGGCACCGTCAGCCAACCTTGCAATCAGCCTTGCGGCTTCCTTTTGCAATATTACTCCGTTTGATTCAGCTATTTTCTCCAGCCTTTTAATTATGCTGTCAACTGTTATTCTCCTGAAGTCAAACCTCTGGCATCGGGATAATATGGTGGCGGGAAGTCTGTGGGGTTCCGTCGTGGCAAGGATGAAAACGACATGCGGAGGCGGCTCCTCAAGGGTCTTGAGCAGAGCGTTAAAAGCTCCTGACGAAAGCATGTGGACCTCATCGATGATATATACTTTGTACCTGGCATGTGAAGGTGAATAAACGACCTCATCACGTATCTCCCTGACATTGTCTACGCTGTTGTTTGAGGCGGCATCTATCTCTATGACATCAAGAATGCTTCCCGACAGGATTCCACGGCAGATCTCACACCTGTTGCAGGGGTCTCCTTCCTGCGGATCCAGGCAGTTTATCGCCCGGGAGAAAATTTTAGCCATGGTGGTCTTCCCTGTCCCTCTTGTGCCGCAAAACAAATATGCATGGGCAATGCGCCCGGTAATGACGGCATTGCGAAGAGTCCTTACCACATGCTCCTGTTCCACCACATCTTCAAAGACCTGGGGTCTCCACTTCCTGTAAAGGCTTACATATGCCATAATCCACCTCCACCATACCTGAAAAAATACCTGCTTGGCTTATTAATGATATATTAACATATAAAAAAAGACCTTGAACAGGCCTTTCTTTGCTGACGCGCTTATATTAAAGGTCGTGCACCCGCCTTCGTCATAAACCTTACAGGCGTAACCTCCGCAGTTAACTCTAACCAGGCTGCCTTACGGCACACGAAATGGCCTGCTTACCGCTGCTTCCTTCCGGACCTGACGGGGTTCACAGGTTTTCGTTGCGTAAGACCCGGTTTTCATTGCCACTTACGAAGGGCAGTCCCTACAAGGTTATGCCTGGGGCAGGAATTCAACCCTGCTATAGCGGATTGCAGGTACAGGGTGCCGCTACCTCCCCGTCTAGCACGACCAAACTTTGTGTTCAACTGTCGATTATTCCCGCAATTTATTCAACCGTCACTTATTTCCTAAATGCGGGGAATGGTCCGAAGATGATATTGCATATTCCATGCTACCCCAATATTATACTCAAAATATTGCGTTATAGCAAGCTGCTTTCCCAAGGAAATGGTTGCTATATTAAATAAGAAAATGGTTGATTCATTGTTTTGCATATTACATTATTGCGGTATTTAAGCAAAAAAAGAAGCACCATATGAATATATGTATGATACCGGTTAAATTAATTGGTGCTTTTTAAAGCAAAACAACTGAAACAAAACACGTATATATAAAATAAGGAGGAATAAAATGAAAAATAGTATTGCTGGCTGTCTTACTTATATATTAACACACTCTCTGCCCAAAATATATTAAATTTATGTAACAATATATAATTTATTTATTTTTCATCAGGGCACAGGGCGGGAAGGATCAGGTCAAT
>JAMNYG010000196.1 GCA_023622945.1 Bacillota bacterium
CCAGAAAGCATCGGATCTGTACTATTCATACAACAAAGGCGTAAACTATTGGACCAGGCCAGCCGGACCCGAATCAGGGAAGACCGCCTACAGGGTCAGTCCGTGGAGAAAATACGCATGGGAATACAGGACAACGGGAAGCCTCTCCTGGCTCATGGGACAGATAACCGCTCCCGGTGATCCCACACCGACACCGACATCCACACCAACGCCCACACCAACCCCTACGCCTACATCTACTCCTACACCATCACCAGGATCTGAAATAGTTATCTTCAGAGATACACAGAACTTTACTTTCGTAGGAGGTGTAGGTACCGGCCAAGTAGTAAGCGGAGAAGGAGTGAACGGATCTCCCTGCATCAAGTATACCAACCTGGAGCTTTGGAAAAATCCTCCAGCTCTTGATTTCTCTGCAAATCCCATAGACATATCCGGTCTGTCCGCAAATGATAAGCTTCAGATAAGCGTGGACCATGGAAACTGTCTCGAAACAAACAGGTATGTATTTGTATATTTCAACGGCTACAATGATTCGGCTCACAGGGTCAATACCGGCTACCTGGACAACACCGCCGGTTACCAGACCATAACCCTGGATATAAGCTCAATCAGGGCTAACCTGGGCAATACAATTACACAAGTGGGCTTCAGTGCAGGTAATGGTTGGTCATCAACAATGACTTTCTGGGTGGATGAAATCAAGCTTATAAAATCCGGTACACCCTCACCTACACCTACACCTTCTCCGGGATCAGAAATAGTTATTTTTGAGAACACGCAAAACTTTGTCTTCGGAAGCGGCATTGGTACCGCACAGGTGGTTTCAGGAGAAGGAGTTGACGGATCGGCGTGTATCAAATACACAGACCTGCAACTTTGGAAGACTCCCCCGGTTCTCGATTTCTCTGCAAATCCTATAGATATAAGCAGCCTGGCTGCAACAGACAAACTGCAGATAAGCGTAGACCATGGAAACTGCAGTGAATCCAACAGATATGTCTTTGTATTCTTCAATGGTTACAATGATTCCGCCCACAGGGTGAACACCGGTTATCTGGATACCACCGCAGGGTACCAGACATTGACTCTGGACATCAGCTCCATTAGAGCCAATCTGGGCAATAAAATAACACAAGTTGGCTTCCATGCAGGTAATGGATGGTCCTCCTCCATGTCCTTCTGGGTCGACAACATCAAGTTTGTAAAACCATAGCAGCATTGCCTTCATTGGGCTTTTGACTGCACAGGCGCTCATATCCTACTCGTACAAAACAAGGAGAATGCATACACATTCTCCTTGTTTTGTAAGTACAAATTTTCAGCCACTTTTTCTTTCTCAATTACCATTTTATTTTTTTTCACAATTACCATTTTCCCTTTTTCATATGCCCTTCAAGTTCTGCCTTTGATCTCTGCTTTATAACCCATACCTCATTTAAAGCTTTGCTGAAAGCATCCACACAGGGAGGATCAAGGTTGAGATCAATTCCTTCCTTGCAAAGCTTAGCTATTCTGTCGCAAAGTGTTATCACTTCCATATGGATATCGTTTGTTCTGTCGGATGAATAGATCTTCTGTGCGTCTTCGTTGCTGAGTTCAACGAATTTCTCTTTGGGTGCTCCGCATTTGGGACAAACATCGGGAGCGTCTTGTCCTTCATGTACATAATTGCACACACTGCACTTAAATAACTTCTTCATTGTCTACACCTCGCAACCTTTTAACATATTTTGTTTTTAAAATACCCATTACTGAAAAGTTGTAAACAGTTTTTTAGTCTCTAAATCTATATCAATCCATACCGGCAACAAAATGCCGCCTGTATGTCATGATACAGTTTCTAAATCATTGTTATTCAGTTCCTTTATTGCAAGATCCACAATGGTCTCAAATGTTCCATGTTCACTTTCGGTTTTAACAGGATGAATCCAAATGCCAAAACAGAGGTTTTTGCCTACTTTCTCCGTAATAAATCTTCTTTGTTCAGTGCCCTTTCTGATACTCTCTGCCATAATTCTTGCATCATCTGCATCCTTTTTCCCTATACATATTATAAATTTTCCTTTATGGTATCTGGATGCCCATCCGTTTCCAATAATATGCTTTCTTATTTCTTTTCCGAATTGCCGCAATATCCTGTCCCACAGCACCTCACTGACAGGATTTTTATGGCATTGGGATAAAATCAGATCCATGAATACAAGCGTCAGCGGATCATTATTAACGGCAGATTTCAATAAATCAACAGGTAATCTGTACCTGGCAAAGCATTTATTATATAAACCCGTAAGTTTATCCTTCACTGCTGGTTGATTCATATGCTCCGTTACCGAAAAAACTGTTGACCTGCTGTTATAACCGTAAGATTCCAAAGGCTTACAGGCGGGAGTGGTTCTCAGCAGTTCCACAACAAGCCTTTTATTTCCCAAGGCTATAGGTATTGCTGTAACTATTGAAATCTTATCGCTGTCACGTTCCATTTTAAAAAAAGCTTCACCTTCTTCATATGCCCTGATAGATATACAGTTCTCACAAGCCACTTCTTTCCCCAAGTAATCATAACATTTCAAATCTGTTTCAAAGGCTTCATTTTCACTTAAGATCAGTATCCTTTTTCTTATCGGATCCAATATCCGCATGGATTGATACATGCTTTCAAAGTAATGAAGCTTCTCCATCACTTTTTCAAATTCATCCCTTAGCTCATTCCCCAGTACATTTCTTGCGTAATTCTTGATTTTCATAGACTTTACAATAAGCTTGTCCAGTTCCTGACTCTTTTTCAGCAGCTCATCGGATCTACCGGAACTAAGTATTAAATTGTTGACGGTTCCTCTTAGAAGCTCTATTCTTTTCCTGGCCACTTTTACTCCACCCCCCTTATTTAAGTTTTCCTGCAGAAGTACATGAATTACAACCAGCATCAAGGCAAGCTTGTCAAGACTTGTCACTTCAGAAGGCTGAAAAAGAAACTGCTTGTTTCTAATATATTCCACAAAATAATAAACAGTAACCATTTTTTGTTCCAAATGGCATTTATTTTAGGAAAACTGATGAAACAAAAAAATCCTGCAGAACTTTAATTCTGCAGGATTCTGTGGAGGCGCCACCCAGATTTGAACTGGGGAATAAAGGTTTTGCAGACCTCTGCCTTACCACTTGGCTATGGCGCCGTTTGTTGTAACCCAGAGGTGAGAAGAAATTTCTCACCTCTTACTTGTTGGAGCGGGTTACGAGATTCGAACTCGCGACTTTCACCTTGGCAAGGTGACACTCTACCACTGAGTTAAACCCGCATTCGTATGGTGCCCAGGGTCGGAATCGAACCAACGACACAGGGATTTTCAGTCCCTTGCTCTACCAACTGAGCTACCTGGGCGTTAGGGTGTCAAAGAAACATATTATTGTCTTGCTTTGACACCTTAATGGCGACCCGGAAGGGGCTCGAACCCTCGACCTCCAGCGTGACAGGCTGGCATTCTAACCAACTGAACTACCGGGCCGTTTGGTGGGCGCTACAGGGCTCGAACCTATGACCCCCTGCTTGTAAGGCAGGTGCTCTCCCAGCTGAGCTAAGCGCCCGAAATCGCTCTAACGTAGCGACAATAAATAGTATACAGAATTGGCACTGCAAAGTCAATAAGAAAATAATCACAATTTGAGCTTTAGAACAAAAAATTTCGATATTCCTTTACAATCCTAATGTATGCAGGCTTATAGAGGTTTTTATTCACCTATCAGCTTCCGGAGTTCTTCCTCGGTAAAAAAGTACCTGCTGTTGCAGAAATGGCACTGGATCTCTGCACCATGCTGCTGTTCAATTATTTCC
>JAMNYG010000089.1 GCA_023622945.1 Bacillota bacterium
AAGTTGGAGTTCATGAGACCTCCGGTGTTCAGTATGAGCAGTATTACTATCGCATATTTCAATGATGGCAGGGTGATATATATGCACTGCTGGAACCTGTTGGCCCCGTCTATTATGGCCGATTCATACAACTGAACGTCTACGCCTGCTATGGCTGCCATGTATATAATGGTACCCCAGCCTACACCTTTCCACATGGAGGAAATATACAACAGCGGCCTGAATACGTTGGGGTTGCCTATTATAACCACAGGCTGCATGTTCAGGGATGCCAGCACTTTGTTAACAACGCCGTTTGTGACCGAGAACAGGTTAAAAATGAGACCTGAAATAATAATCCAGTTTACAAAGTGAGGAAGATACAAAATGGATTGGGTAACTCTCTTAAAGGTCTTGTTCCTCAGCTCGTTCAGCAACAGCGCAAGTATTATTGGAGCCGGGAAGTTCCATATCATCTGGTTGATGCTTATCCATAAAGTATTGAATACCACCCTTTTAAACTCGGGGTTGCTCATAAATGCTTTGAAATGAGCGAAATTATTCCACGGGCTTCCCCAGATACCCTTGTTGTACATGAAGTTTTTAAATGCAAGCTGCAATCCGTACATGGGGAAATAATGGAAAATAAGGGTCAGTATGAAACCTGGTGCTATAAGCATATAAAGATATTTGCAATACGCTATTTGCTTCCACAGGCTTCTTCTTCTTGAAACTTTCTTTGTACCTGCAGTTCTGGCTACGGGATTGCTCATGTAACCACTCCTTAACTATATTTATTATTGCGATACGTGGAGCAAAATTATTCCTAAATAACTCCCCACATTAATAAGATGCAGTCATTCTCCGATGTAAGCCGTACTGTCTCTGTTACATTTTTCTACACGGGTTAATACAGGCAAAACCGAATTTTTATATTTTAATACGGAATACCATCTGAGGAATCTGCATTGATACATACACGGAGAAAATGTATGTATGAACGAAGCTTCATTACATATGATAACATTGAAAAGAAAGGGAGTATATTTTAATTTCTTTAGATATTTTTCGATTTTTTTAGAAAATTTTTGTGTATTTTATATAGAAAACTGCTCTCAAAATTGGGTAAACTGCACAAAATATTTACATATTTTACTAAAATTATGCCTCTCTGCACCATCATTTTACCGCAGGTATCCTTATTATCACCCGTGTACCCTTTCCGGGTTCGCTTTCTATATTTAATCCATAACTCTCTCCATAGTATAGTCTGATCCTCTGGTTTACATTTTTCAGACCGATTCCTCCGCTATAAAACCCGTTTTCGGTTTGGTCGTATATGGCCTGCTTTACGGCATACAATTTTTCCCTGGACATTCCCTTTCCGTTATCAATAACCTCCAGAATGATTTCATCCTCATTTTGTCCCCAGTGGCCTTTTATTTGGATCAACTGGTCTTTCCGGTTTTTATAAATACCATACTTTATGGCATTTTCCACAATTGGCTGCAGTATGATTTTTAAGGTTTTATACTCGAGTATTGAATCATCTACATCTATTTCAAAATTTAAACAATCTTTATACCGTATTTTGCTTATTGTTAAATAATAATATGCATGGTCAATCTCTTCAGAAATTTTTACTACCTCCTTGCCATGACTGAGGCCTATCCTGAAAAACCTGGCCAGAGCGGTTACAATCTCACTTATATCAGTGTTTCCGGACTTTTGGGCCATCCAGTTTATGGAGTCAAGGGTATTATATAAGAAATGCGGATTTATATGGTATTCCAGCATATTCAATTCAAGCTTCCTCTGCTGGAGATGAGCTTCTTCGATTCTGTCCAGCAATGTTCTTATTTCATTGGCCATAACATTGAAACTGTGCTGAAGCCTCCCAATTTCGTCTTCCCTGTCCTCTTCCACGCGAAGCCGGAAATTCCCTTCTCCGAAGCTTTCCATAGCTTTCTTCAGGCTAATGATGGGATTGGTTATGTTTTTGGTAAGGATCAATGAAAACATGGATGCTATGGCGATGCAGGCCAATAACAGGATGAGAGTAAAATTCCTTATATCCTTGGATTTGATCATGATGTTTTCGTAAGGAGTATATTGAACAATCGACCATCCGCTTTCACTGTCCCTTACAAACATTACCAGATATTTTCTGCTCTTTTCAAAAACTCTTTCCTCTTTATCCCTGTAACGAAGGCTTCTCTGCATTGCATCCAAATTCTCCGCATTTCCGTCAAAAAAGCTATTCCTCGGTATGTTTCCGCCTACATCTGCACTATCCGTTTCTTCCTTGATGTGAGTCGTGAAATATCCTTCTTTCCCCTCAATATTGTCAAGTATATCCTTATCCAATATTTTGCCGATGTTTTCTGCTTTGAGGGAATGAGACATGATCATTCCGCTGCCGTCCAAAAGCAAAGAAAATTCCCCTAAACCGGTAGATATTCTTTTAAGAACATTCTCAAATCTTTCATATTTTAGCTGAATGATGTAATAACCTATGTTTTTTACTATCCCGTCCTCCCATATGTTTATGGATCTGCCCAAATACAGGTATGGAACCTTGCTGCTGGCTGCTCCGGGATATGCAAAAATATCCTTGTTTAGCGGCACCCATACGTTTCTGCCTTCTCCGTCCATGATGCTCTTATATAAAAATGAGGATTTGAATTGCTGGTTGTCAGCCAATGGCATCATCGTTCTGGAAGTCTTAAACTCGACACCGCTGTTGCCGACAATAACTATATCTTTTATATTGTCTTTATCCATCATGGCTCTCAGCAATTCATTAATTTCCGCAATCAATTCGTACCTGCTCACATCACCTGCATAGTACTGACTCTTATACTGCATTGCATCTACTATATGATTGTCATTATTTGGGTTTTCATCATAGTTTACATAAAATATATTGGTGAGCAATTTCTCGGAAAAGTTCTCCCTCATTTCCTTAATCGCCAATATTTCTTCAAGGGCGCTTCTGCTCAGTTCAAATTTATGCTTGACGGTAATATCCCGGGAATTTGTAGATAACATCACATAACCGGCAATTCCTAATGTGAGGATAGGCAATATTACCAAAAGGGAAAAAAACAGAGTAAGCCTCTTTTTTATGGTGATCTCCTTCAAAATATGCTTAACAATTCTCCTGAAAAAACCGCATGCCGATTTAACAAGCACCATTAATGTCTGTCTCCTTATTCAAAGATCTCACTTCTGCTCCCTGTACTCAACGGGAGACAACCCGGTATTTTTCTTAAAAATGGTGCAAAAATATTGTGCATTCAGATAACCCACCCTGGCACCAATATCCGAAACCTTTTCATTGGACTCTTTAAGAAGCCTTTTTGCCGCTTCTATTCTCACCCTGGTCAAATATTCCACGAAAGATTCTCCTGTTTCAGTCTTGTAGAGCTTGCTCAAATATGACGGATTAAGATATGCATGTTCTGCTACGGTTCCAAGGGACAGATCCGGGTCAGAGTAATTTTGAAGTATATATTCCTGGATCTTTCTGATGACATTTCTCACATTGTTCTTCCGATTGCTCTGAAGCTCATCAAGTGCACCTGTAACCAGGTTGTACATCCAGTTATTTATCTCTTCTGCCGTATCAAATCTGTCGACCGCTTTATATGGATCTACCAGTTCCTTGCTGTAGATGTTGTATATATCGGTTCCCATATCCATCAGCTTGCGGGCAACCACCGAAAACAGCTGCGTTACCGCCAGCTTTACCCTGTTCTTGGGATAATTCTGCTCCTCCATCTCGCGGAAAAACCGGTTCATGCTCTCTCTTATTTTTTCTTTGTTTTCCTTCGCTATGCTTTTCAGAACCTGAAGCTCCCTGTCAACAGGGTAAATATATCTGCTGCCGCTGATTGAAGTCACATCATCAATGTGAATTACACAGTCTTTTCCCATGGTCACCTTATGGTCCAGGGCTCTTCCTGCCTCTTCATAGGACTTTCTTGCATTGAAAATGCTGTCGTATGCACCGCCGACTCCCACTGTCACGGTAATGCCCAGTTCTTTTCTGATGTTTTCCCTTATTTCTTCAATGCACTCCATCAAAACAGATCTGCGGTTCTTATTCTGGGCTAAGTTATCTCCCAGAAGCACCACTATATGGCCGGGGTCATCCAGAAATATTATAGCATTACCCCTTTTATACAGGAATTTACCTACAACATCCTTTACTCCCAGTGCCAGCTTGTAAACCTCTTTCGGATCGTAGTCTCCTTCAGAATTATACAGTCCGTCTATGTTAAAAATCAAACACACATATGATTTATATGAAAGATCCAAACCAAGAAACTCGGCTCTTTTCTTAAACTCCTCGGAACTTGCAATACGACCTTCCAAAAGATCAATCAGAAGCTTTTCCTTTAGGTACCTCTTGTTTTCCTCAAGCTCTTTTTCCAGGTAATCCATTCTTAACCTTATTTCTTTTTCCTGGTCCATCTCGGAAGTCAATTTCTTTACAATTGAAATAAGTTCATTGGGAAGGACGGGTTTTAATATATATGAAAATACCTTCAGATCAATTGATTTCTTGGCATACTCGAACTCGTCGTATCCGCTCAGGATGATTATCTTCACATCAGGATTCTTCCGGGTGAGCGCCTCGGCAAGCTTCAGACCGTCCATATTATCCATATATATATCCGTAATCACAATATCAGGCTGCAGCTTATCGAACTTTTCAAGGGCATCTATGCCGTCAATGGCCTCTCCCACCACTTCTATGCCATACTGCTCCCACGGAATTGCAGTACATATACCGCTTCTGATATTGTATTCATCATCAACAACCATTAACTTATACAATAAAACTCCCCCCTCTCAACAGCAAAATATTCAAAGACCGCCTTTATTCATTTTTTAAAAGCGGTCTCAGAAAAAACGGTGTTCACTTAATCAAGCAAACAAGATCAAACAAACAAAATCAAACAAGCAAACGAATAATTCAACTTAGTCAGGCAAATATATGCAAATAAATAATAAAGACCATGATTCATATTAAGCTTAACTCATGTTTAATTTTACAACAAAATTCTCTCTTTTTCTACAAAAATGTATACGTTTTCTGCTGTAATTACTGTAAATCAAGGAAGTTTACGGTCACCTGGTCATTGCCTTTGCATAGTTCCAGTCGATTTCATGCTTGAGGGGTTTTCCCTGATACAAGTTCTTTATATCTTCTATCAGCTCAAGGGTAACCCTCTCCATCCTGTCAGCGGTCGGTCCTGCCATATGGGGAATAAGTATTACGTTTTTAAGGCCCCTGAGCTTACTGTTTTCAGGCAAAGGTTCGGTTTCGAAAACATCCAGTATGGCCTTAAACCTGCCTTTCTGAAGTTCCTCCGCAAGGGCTTCCTCATCGAAAATGCTTCCTCTTGCCGTGTTTACAAGAATTGTACCGTCCGGAATCTTTTCAAGAAGATCTTTTCCGATCATATGATATGTGCCTTCGGTTTTTGCTGCATGAACCGATACAATCTTGCATGTGGTCAAAACTTCTTCAAGGGTTGCCTTTTCCACTCCATACTCCTTGAACACTTCATCGGCAACAAAGGGATCATAGGCTTTCAGTTTAACTCTGAAAGGCTGTATCATCCTTGCAAGATACTTTGCCACCATACCGAAGCCAACCAGTCCCACCGTTTGGTCAAGCAAGCCTTCGGTGGTATATTCCTCGTGGGGCCATTTGTTCTGCTGTACCATTTCTGAATAATACGGAATGTCCCTCAATGATGCAAGCATGTAGGCAATGGTACCTTCTGCAACCGATTCCGCATATATCCTGTTTCCGCTTATTACCTTTATTCCTTTCTTATACACATCCTCGGTTACAAGGGTTGCCACGGAACCTCCCGTATGGGCAATGAGCCTTAAACTGTCAGCGCTTTCAAGGATGTCTTTGTCAAAGCACTGGCATCCCCATCCGGTAATACACACCTCTACCCCCTTCAACTTTTCTTTAAGAGCTTCATCTCTCAATACCCGATCGCTTTCGTTCCATATTACGGTACCTAATTCTTCAAGCATTTTGGCAGCTCTGGGAGTGATAAAAGCGTCCCTTGTCTTTCCGGTCCTCATTGCCACTAAGATTTTCATAGTTATCTTCCTCCTTGTCATGTATCAGCGGTGCAGGAACATCCCTCAACCTGAAGAGCATTTCTGCAAAACAGAGAAATGTCCCCATAGCTGAGAAATGCCCCCATACCTTAACTCTTAAATTGTACAGCTTGTGTGAACCTCTTTTTTGCAATTCACAAATTCATTGCCTTCCAGGAAAATTTCAAACGTATCCTCTTCCATGCATATTCCCACCGTATGGTCTACAGGAACATTTTCAAAAATGATCTTGTTATTGGCAAGCCTTACGTTATTTGTGCCTCCCCTTATCCTTATATTGCACAATCCATAGGGAGAACCGGCCTGCCCGTTGTTTTTGACGATATTGTTCTCAACCACGTTAAAATCGGCACCCATGGGATATGGTTCATTCCTGAAGAAAATTCCATGGAGCAGGTTTTCGGAAAATTCGTTGTTTCTGATGATGTTGTGAGTATCCTTATGGCCTATGGAAAGCCCGCTGCCTTTGTTTCTTACCGAAACACAATTCTCCACCAGGCTCCTGGTAACCCTCCAGCAAAGATAAATGCCGTCTCCTCCGTTGCCGACAGTTCTGCATCCTATGATCTCGGTATGGGTGGTTCCGCTGCCCGGATGAATGCCTAATCCTTCATTTTCAATACATTGACAGTCTCTTACATATATATCGCGACATTTCTGATAGCTTATACCATCTCCGTTATAATCATGAACAATACAGTTTTCAATAACCACGTTGAAAGATTCGAAAAGGTAAATACCTGCATGTCGGCAGCCGTTGGTAGGCGAGTTGAATTCTTTGTTGCCGTCTATCGTAATCCCTCTGATCTCGGCATTTTCAATATTATATCCGCTGATTACCGGAAAAATGGTGGCAACCACCACTTTATCCTGTACAAAATGAGTCACATACATATCCCTGTCAAGATAACATACATTACCTTCCTTTGCGGTGATGACGGCGACTGTATCGAAGAAACCTGAATGCCTTTCTGCTTTTCTTACCGTAACTGTCTGTCCCACATTGAACCCCTCAGGGTTTTCCAGGACTATCTTATTTTCATGGAGATCCGCATCATACAAGAGGGGCGAGACTGTTTCCCTACTCTTTTTAAGTACGGTTTTACCCGGAACCCCTTCAAGTATTACATTTGAACGCATATGAATAGCAGTGTCAATTTCATAAACGCCTTCACCTATCCTGACCGTTCCTCCACCTATATATGAAAGGTAGTCAATGGCCGCCTGTATCGGCAGGCTGGTGTTCCCGGTAAGATCTCCGGATTTGATGCCAACACTGATGACCTTTCTCTCCATACGTAATCCCCCTTACATCTAAATTTTGTGCCTTCTCCGGATTCAACCCGTTTATATTCCATGTTCTTGAAAAAAATATCATCTCTTTAATAATTGACTGGTTGTGATATCACCAGGGAAATGATACGCTGCCATTGTTATTCCCAAATATCATTCCTCTTTACCTTATGCCAGCATAAAAGCTGAATCCGACCCATACCTATATATCGCATCTGATTCCCTGCTTGTCCAGCAGCTCAAGCACTCCCACGATTTCGGCTGCGCTGTTCCTGACCGGATAATAGTATGAGCTGGCATCCCCCGATCTGTGGAATACTGCAGGCTTTCCAGTTCTGAATACCTTTCTCATTTCTTCATTTACAGGTGTTACAAACCACCGTTCAACGGGAAGGGAACCTCCTGCAATAACAGGAACCGAAAGATTGTCATTATCCGGTCTCAGCTGCCAGAGTATGGCAAAAAGCGAGAGATCAGGATTAATTTTCTCAATTTTCATAAGGGTGGTCTTAAGCTCCATAAAGTACTCATGATGATAATTGATGTCATCATAGTCAGTGCTCAGTTTATCCAGCAGAACCTCCTCAAGCTTATCCCCGTCAATGAACATAAGGCCTATTCTTGCCACATTATCAATATCCAGCACCCTATATCCCTTCATTCCCATCACCTCCATCACTCATCAGAAGCCTTCTACGCTCAAAACATCAAGTATTTCACTTCTAATCTTATCAAGAACAACCGGAGACAATGAACTTCCCACGTGGTTAATTGACGGATTTGCATCCGACAGCTTGGCATTGGTCCATGTGTGCGGAGGATCATTTATGAATTCAGGCTTCTCCTTCCACCAGGAGGTATCATCATAACCATAGTTCCTGTTAATGATATCCTTTGCCTTTCTCATAAGAGGTGTAGCTTCTACAGCCTTTATCATGTCCACCAGCTGCATGCAGTTCCTGAGAACCTTAAGCCTTATGCTGGGTATGGGTTTATCATACCCAAACTCATGACCGGGATACCATATTGCCTGTCTTCCGTTATCAAGAGGGGTTGCCAGATAATCTTCCCCGAAACCCTGAACATTCCATAAAGTAAATCCGTCCGTCCCCATCATTATGCATTCCAGGGGTTTGGACACAAGAGACATAAGGTTGGCATCAAGCCTGTCCAGCCCGGTATAATAAAATAATATGTTGCCTTTTTTCTTCATAACCGGGACACTTTCGGGAAACCATGAAAATATGCACTTGTTTACCACCCACATTTTTACCATGTCAGAATACTTGCTGTCATAGTGATGCCCATAGGACCAGCTGGAATCAGTCCTGAAAATAAATTTCACGTCGGTATCCTCAAAAGCTTCTTTGCTTAAAGCACCAAATATATCCATGAATTCACTGTCGTCCAGAAAGCGCGTTTCATCGCCATCGTAAGGGAAGAAGCGATATATCTTTTTATGGTTAAAAAACAACTCAAAATATGTTTCCTTCCATCCCATCTCTTCAAAATGCCTGGTAAATTCCCTGAGTATCCTCCTGAATTCAATGGCATATCCTTTTTTGCCCCACTTTTCATATGAGGCCGGCCATGTGATGTTGAAAGGCAGGTAAGAATAAAGTACAGGATGTCCTCCCCATTTTGAACCCTTAAATGCACTTCCGTCGTAATATCCGCTGTAATGCCTGTCAAAAAGCTCCCATGACTTTACCCGTATGTTTTTCCCCTCTCCTTCAACCTCCGGAGCAAAAGACTGAGGTATGGTGCCCGAATGGGTATAAGGCAGGTGATGCCATGTACACCTGTGATCATATGCCAGCCGATAGAATTCCTTTTCCACCTCAAAATAGCTGCCATCCACATATCTGTCTCTGTTGGCCCTCAGGGAAGGAAAAGCACAGGATACTGAGTCTGCATAGGAATTGAGATCAGCACAGATTCTGCTTCTGGGTTCAAGGGTGACGCCATGAACTTTTACTCTTATATCAAATACTCTTTTATCCAGAGCACCTGCGCTTACTGCAAGCTTACCGCAATACTCTCCCGGCGGAGCATCCCCAGGTATGAACAGATCTACCCATAAAACACCTACTCTCTGTCCCTTCAGGTACTTTTCATCCTGAGGTACCCTAAACTTAGCGGTGTTCCATTCAATCGGAATAAGGGCATCGGGAACATAACGGCCATCCATTTTATGGAACCATTCTATATATATACTGTATTCTTCTTTACAAATAGAATAATTTTCACCCTTAAGGTCAGAGAATTCCACATCAGCCTTAGTTATTTCCTCCCCCTCGGAATCAAAAGCTATCTGGAAGGACACATACTGATTTCTTCCGCATTCCAGTTCCATACTGTTTTCGTATTTTATAAAGTCATCGGAAAACTCCTGTTCTATTGGATTTCCCGTCATACAATCTATCCTGAAATACTCCTTTAAGAGATATATTTGCATATCAGTCATCTTCCTCCATTGAATCGTTCTCCCAACCCATAGACCTCTTTACGGCTTTTTTCCATTTTGCATACCTGTTTTCTCTTTCAGTATGGTCCATAGCAGGAGCGTATACTTTCCCCGACTTCCAGTTCTTTTTTATATCCTCCCTGTCTTTCCAGAGGCCCGCACCCAGTCCGGCCAGGTATGCCGCTCCCAGCGCCGTAGTTTCAGTTATTGCAGGGCGGTTAACCAAGGTTCCCAGTATATCTGCCTGAAACTGCATCAGGAAAGAGTTTTCGCTTGCCCCTCCGTCAACCTTCAATTCCTTCAGCTTTATGCCCGAATCAGCTTCCATTGCTTCAATAACATCCCTGGTCTGATATGCTATGGACTCAAGGGTGGCCCTTATTATATGCTCTCTCATCGTTCCTCTTGTTAAACCCACAATTACACCTCTTGCGTACATATCCCAATAAGGAGCTCCAAGTCCTGTAAAGGCCGGAACCACATAAACACCTGCAGTATCGGACACTTTTAATGCCTCAGCCTCGCTTTGTGCAGCGGTTTCAATAAGCTTTATCCCATCCCTTAACCATTGTACGGAAGAACCGGCATTGAAAACGCTTCCCTCAAGGGCGTATTCCACACCGTCTCCCAAATCCCAGGCTATTGTGGTCAGCAGATTGTTTTTGGAGTTTACCGGCACTCTGCCCGTATTCATCAGTATAAAGCATCCGGTTCCGTATGTGTTTTTTACATCCCCCTTATCAAAACACGCCTGCCCGAATAGTGCAGCCTGCTGGTCTCCGGCCATGCCGCTTATGGGAATGCTCTTTCCAAGCAATTTTTCATCAACATATCCCAATATGCCCGAAGAGGGTACAACTTCCGGAAGCATACAGCAGGGAATGCATAACTGGTCAAGCAAATCCGTGTCCCATTTGCATTGGACTATGTTGTATAGCATTGTTCGGGAAGCGTTTGTTATATCGGTTACATGGCGTTTTCCTCCCGTAAGGTTCCATACAAGCCATGAAATCTATCGTTCCTGCAATAAGTTGACCTGCTTGGGCTTTTTCCCTTGCGCCTTCAACATTGTCAAGTATCCATTTTATCTTGGTACCGGAAAAATATGCGTCAACAACAAGCCCCGTTTTTTCTTTTATAACGCCTTCAAGGCCTTTTTCCTTCAATTCATCGCAAAGGGGAGCGGTTCTGCGGCATTGCCAAACAATGGCATTATATACGGGTTGTCCCGTAGTCCTGTCCCATACAACCACAGTTTCTCTCTGGTTGGTAATACCCAGGCAGGCCACTTCTTCAACAGGTATATCGTTTTCTTTCAGTACACCTGCCAGCACTTCATATTGACCTTCCCATATCTCCTTCGGATCATGCTCAACCCATCCCGGCATTGGATATATCTGCCTGAAGGGTTTGCTTTTTATGCCTACCAAATTGCCTTTGTCGTCAAAAATTACCGCCCTTGAGCTGGTTGTTCCCTGATCCAGCGCGACAATATATTTTCTTTCCATATTTTTCTCCCCCACCATTCCATTATTTGGTTCAATGGGACATGAACCCAATTCTGCGCTCAAACAGGCCTTTAAAGGTGCATCAGGCTTTCAAGGGTGCATGATGTATACTTTTTTACTAGAATGGGAAATCATATCCCTTAAGCCCTAGTTCATCGCGCATCTGTATTATTTCTTTCTGAAGGGCTTTATTTATCGGAACTCCTTTGTCTTTTCTTTCAAGCCATGCAAGGTATTCCTTTTCACCGGCAGTATAAATCCTGTCATGACCGGGAGCCTTCTTGGACGCTCTCAACGCTCTCAGGATATCTCCTGCCGTTTTCTTGAATGCATCCAACTCTGTAAAAGCGGAAACATCAATTGCAATGAAGAAATGACCAAGACGGTACGGCACTTTTTTACCGTTCTCTATTCCTGTAAGCATTTTCAGGAAGCTGCCCCCCTGCAGAGCAGCCGACAGAATCTCTACGACAGTAGCATAGCCGTATCCCTTGTATCCGCCTGTCTCTTCACCTATCCCTCCAAGAGGTGTGAGAGCCGCAGTCCCTTTCACCAGGTCTTCCAGAACCTCCTGGGGATCGGTCTTGGTTTTGCCTTCCTGATCTATCACCCAGCCTTCCGGAATAGGTTTGCCAAGTCTTGCATATGCCTCTATTTTTCCCCTTTGGCTGATGGATGTTGCACAGTCCAGTACAAAGGGAAAATCTTCATCGGTCGGTATTCCGAAAGTAAGAGGGTTGGTCCCCAGCATGTTTTCCACTCCGAATGTGGGAGCAATGGACGGTCTTGCATTGGTGCCTGTAATCCCTATCATTCCCTGTTCAATTGCCATAAGAACATAGTATCCTGCTATTCCGTAATGAGTGGAATTCCTTACTGCAGTCATGCCCATGCCATATTTCTTTGCCTTGTTTATGGCCATTTCCATTGCTTTTTTGGCAATAACCTGTCCCATTCCGTTATGGCCGTCTATAACTGCTGTGGTAGGGCCTTCCCTTACAACCTCAAAGTTTGTGACGGGGGACTGTATTCCGGCTTTTATCCTGTCATAATATATAGGCTTCAAACGGTTTATTCCGTGGGAATCAATTCCCCTCTTATCGGAAGCTATGAGCACATCCGCACATATGGCAGCATCCTCTTCAGGCACTCCGAGCCCCATAAACACATCTTTCATAAACCTTTCCAATACGTCAAACTGGATAAATACAACATCGTTGTCCATGGTTATTCCTCCTTGTGCATTAATCTTGGATTATTATGTTGTGCTGATTTAAACCTGTCCCAAATGAATTATACTTTCATTTTTCCATAAAATCCATCCGTTAACTCATCTGCAAATTTTTCGAGTAAGCCCTTATCTTTTATCAGGTGAAAAACAGTATATCTTGGTCTTATTTTCATCGCATGTATAATACTGTTCCTGAAAACTACCCTGTCTATACCAAGGCTAGCGGGACTGCTGCATGCCCCTGCCGATTCCAGCAGGTTTTTTATGTACGATGGATCAGGAACATCAAAGCCGTCGGGAAGCCAGTCTTTCATAAACTGATAAAGCATGGCTACAACCACCGAACCAACACCTACCGAATTGCCGTGGAGAGGGTGTTCCTTTCCATGAGATAAAGCCTCCATCTCCCAGTAATGGGCCAGGTGATGCTCTGCACCCGAAGCCGGTCTTGAATTTCCCACCAGCCCTATGGCTATACCTGAAAATATAAGCGCTTCTGTCAATGAAAGAATGGCTTCATCTTCATACTTCATCATTCCGGCAGCATTGCTTATGCATTTGTCCAGGGCATTTCTGACAAGCTGCACACTTGTTTTGCAGTAATACTCTCCGTTAAGCCTTCTCGACAAATCCCAGTCAGCCAGAGCCGTCATCTTTCCTATGATATCTCCAAACCCGGCTTTAACCATATCGGGCGGAGAGGTTTTCAATATGTCAAGATCCGCAACAATTGCATAAGGGTAAACGGCTTCAAAGGTTTTCTTAAAACCTTCTATAATCAGGGGGGAAACCACAGAAGCATATCCATCCATGGAAGGAGCGGTGCATACGATCACATACGGTATTCCGGTCCTGCTGCTTATGTATCTTGCCAGATCGTTCAGTGTACCTGAGCCTACAGCCAGTATAAGGGAAGTATCCTTTCCTGTCTCTGTCAAAAGCCTGCCTACTGCCCTTTCATCCGGAACTAAAGCACACTGTCCTTCGTAGACAAAAAGCCTTGTCCTAAAACCTTCATCTTCAAGGCTCTTTGCAGCTTTTTCACCAAAAACCTTTTTCGTATTGCTATCGGCTACAACCAATACTTCCCCGTTCCCGAACTCTGATATTATTTCTGGCAATTGGTGAACGGCATTCCTGCCCATAACCATTTTTCTGATGACAACTTCATGTCTCTTTCCGCAGCTGCAGTCAAAGGACGCCCCGGCCATTTGGCTAGGAGTGAGATTCAGTATTTCATCCATTTTCATAACCTCTTGTCTTTATAGTGTTAAAATAAATATCCTGGTAGTACCGATTAATTGTCTTCATAGCATTAATTAAGCCCCAAGACCGGTTCCCCTCCCGCGGCTTACCATTCCGGTAAATCTGCCCAGTAAATCCTTCAGTAAAAAGGGCAGGTAACATATATAGAAAACAGCCACTGCTATGGGCTCCAGGCTTAGTATATACCAGGGCCAAGGTCCCAGGTAATCCATGAGTGTAGCACCGGCAGGCTTTTCGCATATGAAAAGGTAATTTCCGTCCACCAACAGGTTTATGGGAGCCACAACAAGCATGTACAGATTTGTCATCAGGAAAACCTTCCATATGGAACTGTGGTAAGGCCTGTAGCCTTCAACCAGTACCATGTACAAAACAGCTATCACAATGGCTGTGTGGGCGGTAAAAAACTGGAAGTACAAAAAATGGGGAAAATTGTACCTGACTATATCCGGTGTCAACAAAGCCTGAAGGCTTCCCCCGATACCCCAGAAATAAATCAGTTCGAACAACAGGAAACTTCTTACCGAAAGCATTACAGCCCCCAAAATTATTGCAGCATCACACAGGTGAAGAGGTAACGAGTCGGAAGGAGACCACACATCGTATGCCACATTCCAGGCGAAAAATGTCGTTTCAAGAAAAATGAGCAAGCCGGCAAGCACATATCTTAAGCACGACTTCCGTATTCCATCCCTGAATTTCATAAACACTATTGACAGCAACAACATTACAAGCCCAATAAGCAAAAGAGTATACAGGTGAGTCCTGGAGAACAGCCTGAAAGGCTCTCCCGAGTAATAGGGCGAGAAATACTTCTCCATAAGTTACCTCCAGTTATTTCAGCTTACCGGCAAGTCCTTAACCTGTCGGCCAGTTCCAGAAGCTTTTGCTTGCTGTTTAGTTCAGGGTCCTCCAACACCTTATCAAGCAAGTAGTCCAACACCCTTCCTATCTCTTTTCCCGGCTCAAATCCTGATTCAATAAGATCCCGCCCGTTAACCGCAAGCTGCTGCAGGCTGATGCATTGCCCCGAAGCCCTGATCTCATCATATAACCTTCTGATTTCCATAAGCTTTTTCATTCTTTCTTCAAGAAATGCAGGATTTTGCGCCTTTATATCGGCTCCCTGAACTTCAAGCACATCGTGGAAAGCATCTGCCCCTGTTAAATTTACAGCCTTGCGTACCGCTGCGGGGGTGGGCTCTATCGTTATTTCATGATGCTCTATCAGCCTGCATATATATTCCAGTGACTTATTATCAAATTTAAGTCGTTTCAATATTTTTTTTGCCATGGATGCGCTTACGTGATGATGCCCGTCAAAGTGATCAATATTTCTGTCATCCGAAGTCTTGGTAAGGGGTTTCCCAATATCGTGAAGCAACATGGCCCATCTCAATGTGCTTTTGTCACTTATGTATGAAACCGCTTTTAATGTGTGCATGGCGACATCATAAATATGGCAGGGACTGTTTTGCCAAGTGGAGAAACATGCTTCAAATTCAGGGATAATGTGACTCAAAAGGCCGGTATCATGCAGCAGCGCAAATCTTAAAGGCCTTTTGGAAACAAGTATTTTTGTAAGTTCATCCCTTATCCTTTCATAGCTTATGTTCCTGATCAGCTCATTATTATCCTTTATGGATTTGATGACGCTGTCATGGACATCAAAACCCAGCTGGGCAGAAAACCGCACCGCCCTCAACATTCTGAGCGCATCTTCCTGAAACCTTGAAGAGGCATCGCCGACGGTCATTATAATTTTCCGGGAAATATCTTCAATGCCGTTAAAGGGGTCAACGAAACCCTCATCAGGATGATACGCTATTGCATTGATAGTAAAATCTCTTCTTGAAAGATCCTCTTCCAGGGATGAAGTAAAGGTTACACTTTCAGGCCTCCTGTTATCGGTATAAATCCCGTCTATTCTGTAGGTGGTAACCTCAAAACTGCCTTCTTCAGTGAGCACCGTAACTGTTCCGTGTTTGATGCCCGTGTCTACCGTCCTTGGAAACAATTCCTTAATCCTGGATGGCAGTGCATCAGTTGCAATATCCCAGTCATTAGGCACTCTTCCAATAATGCTGTCTCTTACGCAGCCGCCTACTGCATAAGCCTGGTATCCGTTCTGGTTAAGCACTTGTATAATTTTCCGTGCTCCTTCAGGAAGCCGTAATTTAAATAACTTCATTTTATCCCTGTTTTGAAATTTATCCCTCCTTATTCATGGTTCCATGCATGATTAAGTATTCAGGTTTTCCCTCAGCTGTTTTACTTTCTTTTCTATTTCAGGTCTTGCTTCCTCCATGAGCTCCTTATAAAAGCCTTCATACTCGTAGGTTAAGTTCTCACCGCTTTCAATACCCCTCATATATGACTCGAGCAGCTTAAAATCCTTTTCATAGCAGTGGAAGGAATTTGCCCTGTGGGTATAGGTACCCATTTCATATCCCAGTTCATCACAAACCCTTTTTTGAAGCATGATAAAGGCAAACATGTTCATAAACGTGGCTTCGGGGGCGTCATTGCTGCGCATGAGGACCTTGGCATGGAGTTTGCCGTCCCGTACGAAAAACTGAATGTGCTGCAGGCAGGCAGGGCTGGTGTTGCCGGGAGCAGTATCGACCTTCCAGTCCCGCACATCGATAACAGCCCTTCGGCTGTATGGATTCCTTCTTAGTTCCTCATATATAAATGGAAGCTGTTTGGCAATCCTGTCATGGTATGTATAATCCCAGCCATGCCCTATTCTGAAATCCAGGATTCCGTCGAGGACTTCCTGGCGGTACTGTTCAAGATCCGCATGGCCGCCTATGAACAGCCTGCTTATCATAGGCTCCTTAAGCGGGTTTTCAATGACAATGGTCATGCTGCATTCCTTCTGTTTCTGGTTGTAATCCGGGCATTCTGTGATTTCACCGTACCTGTAAAGAGCTTCAAGTGCCTTGTGATATGCCTCCGGTAAGCTTGAACCTACAACCATAATTTCCTTCATATGTATTCTCCTTTCACTTCACCGTAAAAAAGTCCAGTATTGCCTACCATGGTAAAAAACAGTTTAATGCTGCAAAAAATGGTTCAGTCCGGTATCATCCTCATAGAAACAGATTAATTATTGATCAGTAAGAAAAATACAGCCGCTTTCCTTCATCGGCAGACTGGCGCGCATATAATCCGGCCTCGGTTGCCTTAAAGGCATCTTCTGCCGAAACCAGGCACTTCCCTTTGCTTTCTACCTGATGCAGGAAATCCACAAAAGGATTGACAGTTTCAGAGAGCTCAAGGTCCCTTTCACCGTCCTGATCTATGATCACGGCTTTTCCATGCATAACTTCCACAATTCCTTTGCTGCCCACTACCCTGACCCTGTCATCCCCATGGGTTTTAGCGGAAGCAGGCCTTAAATAATCCATGTTAACCGATGCAAAGCCTCCTCCTTCCAGCTCAAAAAAGCAAATGGCCGCAGTTTCCAGATCACCGTGCCCGTTATTAAACATGGTGCTGTGGCGTGCATCCACCGATTTAAACTCCCTGCCGGATAACCACCTTATCCAGTCTATGGCATGTATTCCCACCCAGGGGATGGTACCTCCGAATGTCTCCCTTTTTTTGAAAAACTCCCTTCTCTGTCCCAGCTTATAAGATTTCTGGGCTGTTATCATCAGTACGTCGCCCACTTTTCCGCTCTTTATTGCCTGGCAGGCCGCTCTGAATGCGGGAGTATATCTCATCTCAAGCATAGCGGAAAAATGCACTCCGCTTCTTTCATATCCTTTCTTTAACAGCTGAAGATCCTCCAATGTGGTGGCCACCGGCTTCTCGGTGTAGCAGCTTACTCCTCTTTCAAAGGCATCCAGAGTTATCCTTGAATTGAGATTGAAATGTGAATTGACAATTGCTATGTCAGGCTTTACTTCATCCAGCATTTCCAGATAGTTTTCATACACTCTGAAGCCGTATTTTTCCTTAAACGCGCTGATAAAACCCTGACAGACTTCATCGTCCACTCCCTTTGCAAAGCCTGCAAATTCCGCTTCCAGTCCGCTTTCAAGAGCCTCTATGAAAGAATAATAATGTCCGGAACAACCTATAACTACAACTTTCATTTTCAACAGTCCTTGTCTTATTAATCTTTCAATATTATACCATTACACTTCTGGATTTGGAAGGTATACTGAAATCTCAAAAACTCCTTGAATTCCCGAAAACCCTGTGAAATCGCGCACATTACGTTTAATCATTGTGAGGCTTAAGGTACGTCCTCAGATAAAAAAGATTCAGTAAAAAAAAGATACAGGTACAAAACAATAAAAAAGAAGATTCTTAAAAAACGTATACATCTAATCCATTTTCTAGTATAATAAAATAAACCCGTCAGATCATACGGCTATTCGCATGGAATGAAG
>JAMNYG010000121.1 GCA_023622945.1 Bacillota bacterium
GAAAAATGCACAGCATTTTTACCTTTTAAGAATGCTACAAGAGAATAAATTAGGTTTTAAACTACAGTGAAAATGAATAGAAAAAAATTGCCCACGTTTACTTGACACAAACGGGAAGGCTACTATATTGCTATTGCGCAGCAAAAAATGTTATTATATATTCAGTATGCATAAAACGACCATAGTGTTTTTACAAACACACAAGGCGGTGATCAGGTGTCAAAAGATATACTTCAATCCATTGTACAGACAGAAGTTGAAGCGGATAAAATAATAGGACAGTCTGCCGAAGAAGCACGCCAGGTGGTTTCTGAAGCGGAAAGGCAGTCAAAACTGCTGTCTGAACGAATCATGCAGGATGCAGAAAAAAAAGCCCGTCAGATGGTACTTGATGCAGAAAAATCTACGCAGCAGGAAATTGAAAGCTTTAGGATCCAGGTGGAAAAAGAGTGCGGTGAAATCAGGCGCAAAGCCGGCGAAAAGATGAATGATGCAGTTGATTTTATATTAGGGAGGGTAATTAAGGTCCATGGCAATAGTTAAAATGGATAACATCTCCCTTATTGGTCTTGAAGCTGACAAGGAAGAGATAATAAAAGAACTGATGAAACTTGGAGTCTTGGATATAACAAGCCTTGAGGGAATGGCTGAGGATGAAGAATGGTCGGAGCATCTGTCAAGGGATGGATGTGAAGAGGAGGTTTTTCGCCTTGATTCCCAGATTCAAAAGATCAAATCAGCCATAGAATACCTTTCACAATATGATACCAGGAAGAAAGTGCTGTTTGCTCCCAAAAAGGCCGTAGACATCTCAAAATACAGGGAAATATCCGAAAGCCAGGAAAACCTCTGGAATCTTGTAGACAAAATTGAGCGTTATGACCAACTTATCGCTCAGCTTAAATCTGAGCTCAACAAGTGCAAAAACACCGTTGCAACACTGATGCCATGGAAAGATCTTGATATACCCCTTGATTTAACTTCCACAAAAACAACTGCCGTGGTATTGGGAACGATACCTTCTACGGAAGACATACATGAACTTGAAAAATCATTTGAAGAACAGGTGCCCGAAAGCTACTTCCATGTGATAGGAACAGACTCTATACAGGCATATGTTCTTGTCATATATCATAACTCGGTTGAAGAAGATGCTTTAAGGCTTTTAAAGAATCACGGTTTTTCTGCAATGCAGTTTAAAGATATGAAAGGAACTGCGAAAGAAAACATTGATTTAATGCAGAGGCGCATAGAAGACATAGAAAAGGAAACAGAGGCCATCCAGAAGGAAATCGTGGCAATGGCAGGCAGCCTTGATGACCTGGAAATACTGTATGACTACCTTACAATAGAAAGAGACAGGAAAAAAATACTTTCACGCCTGGTTAAGACCGGAAGGATTTTCATGCTGGAAGGTTGGCTGCCTGAAGCCGATGGGCCAAAGGTTGCAGAACACATTGCCAGGAAGTGGGATTGTGTAATAGAATTGAGGAAACCTGAAGAGGGAGAACAATTCCCTATCCTTTTGAGGAATAACTCCCTGGTGCAGCCCTTTGAACCTATAACCGAGATGTACAGCCTTCCCAATTCCAATGAACCGGATCCCACTCCGTTTTTGTCTCCGTTTTTCTTTGTGTTCTTCGGTCTGATGGTAGGGGATGCAGCATACGGAATTCTTATGATGATAGCAACCGGATTGGTTTTGCTGAAATTCAAACCGGAAGGTTTTCTTAACAAAATTTTAAAGATGCTCTTTTTGGGCGGCTTTTCCACATTTATCTGGGGAGCGTTGTTTGGCGGCTGGTTTGGTGACCTGGTGACTGCAATAAGCAACGGAAAATATTCCATACCTCCTCTCTGGTTCAACCCGCTGGAAGATCCCATGAAGCTGCTCATATGGTCATTCATTTTCGGAGCCATCCATCTTTACACGGGTATGGCCATTCAGGCATACAAGCTTATCCGCGAGGGGAAGGTATGGGACGCGATTTTTGACATAGGTTTCTGGTATGTATTCCTCACGGGACTTGCACTTTTGCTGGCGGGAGGGGTGGCCGGAACGATAGGCAAATACATGGCGACAGCCGGTGCCGTTCTCCTGGTATTAACCCAGGGAAGAAGCCAGAAAAATATAATCAAGAAGTTGTTTTCGGGCATTCTCAGCCTGTACAACGCAGTAAGCTTTATGAGCGACGTTCTTTCCTATTCAAGGCTTCTTGCCCTCGGACTGGCGACAGGAGTTATAGCATCGGTTATAAACGCCATCGCGGTGTTATTCGGCTTCAACATAGTGGGAATCCTGATTCTGATTATAACTGTCACTATAGGAACCGTGTTTAACGTGGCTATTAATGCATTGGGAGCGTATGTGCACGGAAGCCGCCTTCAGTACGTAGAGTTTTTCAGCAAGTTTTATGAGGGTGGAGGCAAGCCTTACCAACCCTTTAAAATAGAAACCAAGTACACTAAATTAAATGACAGGAGGACTGTTTAACATGAAGTGGTATGAATTCTTTTTGGATGGAAATTTTTTAGCATTATTGGGAGCAGCACTTGCAGTAATTGTTGCAGGTCTGGGATCAGCAAGAGGAGTTGCCATGGTAGGACAGGCTGCCGCAGGTGTAGTCACTGAAGATCCTGAAAGATTCGGTCAAACCCTTCTTCTTCAGGCACTTCCTGGAACTCAAGGTATATACGGGCTGCTTACAGCTTTTGTTATTTTAACCAAGATAGGTTTAGTGGGAGGTTCTCCGGTTGAGCTTGACACGGTGCAAGGTTTGCTGTTTCTCGGTGCATCACTCCCCGTAGCAATAGTCGGTTATTTCTCTGCCATCGGGCAGGCAAAAACTGCAGTTTCCGGAGTAGGCATTGTTGCAAAAAGACCCGGTGAACTTGCCAAGGCCATTACCTTTGCAGCAATGGTAGAAACTTATGCGGTTCTGGCACTTCTGGGCTCTATCCTGATGATTTTCGGTATCAGAGTATAACAAGGGAGTGTAACAAATGGCAGGAGCAGACAGGCTGAAGGAGAAGATACTTGAAGAAGCGCGCCAGAAGGCCCGGAATATTGTAGACCAGGCAAAAAGCCAGGCCGACAGCATTATAAAGGCAGCCAAGGAAGAAGCCGAGGAAAAAGCCGGGCAGATTCTGGCCAAAGCCCGGGAAGAAGCCGAGGAAATCCGCAGGAGGATGTTGACTTCCGCCCAGCTTGAAGCCAGAAAGACTAAGCTTAGGGTAAAACAGGAGATGATAGAAAAGGCTTTTTCCGAAGCCCTTGACAGGCTGATTTCCATGCCTGCGGACGAGTACGAGAAGATGCTGGCTGAAATGATTGCAGAGTCTGTGAGTACCGGAAATGAGGAAATCATACTTTCCCACAGAGATAAAAAAAGGCTGAGCGGCAATTTCTTACAACTTGTCAATTCGAAAATAGCTGCCAGGGGAATAACGGGTAACGTAAGACTTTCGGAGGAAACGGGAGATTTTTTGGGAGGTTTCATCCTGAGATCTGGAAATGTGGAAATCAACAATTCTTTCGAGGCTGTTATAAGGATGAGGCGTGAAGAACTGGAACCGGATATTGTAAAAATCCTGTTCCGGGATTAAAGGCAGAACCTGGGTGGTTCAATGCTGTTAAGGTAACTATTCATGCCCGGGAAGGGAGGAAATTCGTTTGCCTGTTGATACAGAATACGCCTACGCGGTTGGGCGCATACGCGTAATAGAAAAAAGGCTGCTTAACAAAAA
>JAMNYG010000037.1 GCA_023622945.1 Bacillota bacterium
ACAATTATAAGCGCAGCCTGCGGTGTGGACAAGGAAAAATACAGGTCCGTGTTCTTTTTATTAACAGAAGTAAAGTACCAGGGCACAAAGCTCATGCCGGGAGTGATGAGATCACTTGACAACGGGGAAACCTGGGCAGAAATGACGTCAGGACTTGATGATGACTTTCATGGCCCCCTTAACGGCCAGGAACGATGGTTCAGGCATATAGCCGTATGTGAAAATGACGCGAGGACAGCATACGTTGCGGTCTGGAGAAGACCCGAGATATTTAAAGAGCCAAAGCCCGAAATGAATTACGAAGGTGTAATGAAAACGGAAGATATGGGTGCTACATGGAAATGGGTTCAGAAAATCGGAGCAGATTTTCCTCCCAATATGGAGACCGGATGGCTTGAGGAAAGGTATGACACCGACTGGATGGGAGCTCCCCTGTTTTTTGATGTATGCCCCAGCAATCCTGATTATTGCATCTATACCAGCATGGGAACAACGTACAAAACCGTTGACGGAGGCAAAACGTGGAATCAGCTTTATTGCTACAAATACCCCGACGGTTCATATACCGGAAGAAGCATTGAAGTTACCACATGCTACGGTGTGCATTTTGATCCTTTTGATAAAGAGCACATCGCCGTTTCGTACACTGATATAGGAGGAGCTCATTCAACAAACGGGGGAAAGAGCTGGAAAAGCATGATTGACGGAGTGCCTGTTGAATGGATCAATACCTGTTACTGGCTGGTATTCGACCCGGAAGTAAAAGGCCGTGCATGGTCAGTATGGGCAAATGCTCATGATCTTCCAAGGGAAAAAATGTTCCGGACCGACCGCATAATTTCCCATAAGCATTATAAAGGCGGTGTATGCAGGTCAGAAAACGGTCTTAAATCATGGATTAAATCCAGCGACGGAATCCCCGAGAACAGCGTTCCCACTCACATAGTATTGGATCCGGGAAGTCCTGTTGGAAACAGAACGCTATATACGGCGGTTTGTGGCAGAGGAGTGTATAAATCCACGGATGATGGCTATACCTGGACATTAAAAAATAACGGAATAAAAGGATCACTTTGCGCCTGGAGGCTTGTGCTTCTTCCCGACGGCACATTATATTTGCTTGTAATGCGCTCATTAAAGGACGGAAAAACTGTTCCGGGCGCTATATACAAGTCTTGTGACGGTGCGGAAAGCTGGCAGGAGGTTGCCATGCCACCCGGAACCAACGCTCCCAACGATCTGGTATTTGATCCTTCCAACCCTAAAAGATTGTACCTTTCATGCTGGCCCGAGACAATAAACGATGAAGAAAAGGGTGGAGGAGCATACGTAACCGAAGACGGGGGAGTTACATGGAAAAATATCTTTAATCCTTCGTCCCATGTGTATGCCATGGAAGTTGACCCTGACAATCCGTCTGTGGTTTTCCTGACAAACTTTGAAAACACCCTGTACAGATCCGATGATTACGGCAACAGCTGGAAGCCGGTAAAGGGTTACGATTTTAAATGGGGTCACAGACCGGTTTTGGATCCATATAATAAAGGCATGCTGTATGTAACCACTTTCGGGAGCAGCATATGGTACGGTCCCGGTTATCCGGCGCCATCTCTTTGAGCCTTGATATAGTTTGACAGAGGATTGTTGTCCACTGCATCTTTAAGCTGCTCTTTGTCAAGGTGTGTATATATTTCGGTAGTGGATATGCTTACATGGCCCAGGAGTTCCTGCAGAGTTCTGATGTCGACGTTGCCGTATTTGTACATGAGGGTTGCCGCCGTGTGTCTCAGCTTATGGGTGGAATACCTCCGTTGATCAAGGCCGGCTTCCCTTATGTACTTTTTGACAATTTTCTGCACCGACTCCTTGCTTATACGTCTTTTTCTTCTGCTGAGAAACAGGGCATCTTTGTCCTTTACACCGTCCACGGGACGTACTTTCAAATATGCCTTAATTGCCTCATTACAAGCTTTGTTCAACGGAATAATCCGTTCCTTGTTACCCTTACCGATTACGGTAAGGGTGTTGTTTTTAATGCTGCTTATATTGATTCCCACAAGTTCTGAAAGCCTCAGCCCACAATTCAGGAAGAGGGTTATTATCGCATAATCGCGTTCCGAGTATTTACCGTTTACAGAGTCCAGAAGCTTTTTGCTTTCTTCTATATTAAGGTATCTGGGCAGGCGCCTTATAATTTTCGGAGATTCCAGCTCCTTTGCAGGGTTGTTGTCTATCAGGTTTGCCTTGGATGACAAATAATTGAAGAATGACCTGAGACTGGCAACCTTTCTGGCGCGTGCCAGGGAAGCGTTATTGCGGCTATTGCTTATAAATGACATAAAATCGTATAAATCGCTCAGCGTAACTGTTTTCAAGAGGCTTATATCGATATCGGAAATGCTTATCTTATCAAATTCGGTGTCCTTGTCAACAAGTTTCCTTTGCAATTTAAGGAATCGCAAAAACAACCGAATGTCATAAAAGTAAACCTGAACGGTGTTTTTGGATTTGCCTTTAATTGTCTGAAGGTAGTTTAAAAAGTCTCTAAGATATGATGGCATTTCAAAATCCCAGGTATTTTTCATATGTAAAACCCCAATACAAATTGATATATTAATCAATTGGTTTAATCATCAGTAATAATACACACGGATAATCCTAAAATAATGATATCTTAAAAACCTTGGGTTTTCAACATGTCCTACTCCCAATTACACGAAATATTTATTTCGTGTAATTATATATTTCTTTTTCAGCATGCTTTCCCCGGGTCACAATTCCTGCTTTTCAAATATAATTCCAGGCCCGTAAGGCGCATGGGCCACCGCGATATATGGATTAATGCAGACATCTCCGTGGTAATATGCAAATTCCCACATCATTTTGCACATTTCACGGACCACATGACGGTATTTGGGTTCATTGATGAGATTGTGCATTTGTTCCGGGTCGTCTTTGAGATTGTAAAGCTCATCGTAATCAAAGCCGTTATATACATATTTCCATTCTTTCGTCATTACAGAGCGCTGAATGCCGTACAGCTCGTTGCCGTTGGTCTGAGTGTATATCGCTTCTCTCCAGGATTTTTGTTCTTCATTCTTAAGAAACGGAACCAGGCTGATTCCCGCAAACTCCCTGTCGGCTTTTATGCCTGCAATCTCCAGGATGGTAGGTGCAATGTCTGCCAGGGAAACAAATTCGGAAACGCTCCTTCCGGGATTCACAACAACACCCGGCCACCTGATCAAAAGCGGAACGTGGTAGGCACTGTTAAAGCAAGGCAGACCTTTTGCCCAAAGGCCGTGTTCACCCATGTAATCTCCGTGATCTGAAGTGTATATTATAACAGTATTGTCCAGCTGACCTGTCTCTTCAAGGGCTTTAAGCACTTTGCCGAAAAGATAGTCCTCATATGTGCAAAAGGCCAGATAGTGCTGAATGGATTTTCTGTGTTCAAGCTCTGTCAGCTGGCTGTAACAATCCCTTGTCCTGCGGTAAATAGCAGGTTTATCCACCATCCTGTCATAAAAGCATTCGGGAAGCTCAATATCATTGAGATCATACATGTCGAGAAATTTTTGCGGAACTAAATACGGATCGTGCGGTCCCAGCGTCCCTATAAAATGACACCATGGCCGGTGGTCATCTTTTCTGCTTAAAATGGATTGTATGGCATTGTTTGTTTTATCGGTGTCGTTAAAAGGGTTTTCCTTTACTCCGTACTGATGATAATGAGGGTATCCGGGTCTTATGATCTCCCCTTCCCTTCTCTTTTTGCCTTCATGGCAAATATTTCCTTTAATATAATAATTCCACTCGTGGGTATCCGGATGAGGACGGTGACCCTTGGGTCTTGAGTAACTGGGCTCAGGGTAGGTTACCTCCCAGCCCCTGTCCCGGGGGCCTTCTTCAGCGCTTATATGCCATTTCCCTGTAAAGTACAGCTTATAGCCTGCCTCCTTCAGGTCCTCGCTCCACAGCCTTATTCCGTCATTTAAGCCTTTGGAAAGAGTATTCCCTACATCTACATTATTCCACACGCCATGCTGCGAAGGGTAAAGCCCCGTAAAAAAAGTAGCCCTGGATGGGCAGCAATGAGGTGACGGACAATATGTATTCCGGAAAGAAACAGCTTCCTTATAGAAATTGTCCAGATTGGGAGTTATCGCCCTATTGTAAGGGGGAACGGTATCCCCCCTCTGCTGGTCGGTCATGAATATAAGTATGTTAGGTCTGCTGTCTTGAGGCATGCCTACATCCTCCCGATTTATTTCTGTGTACTTCCCCATTTGTTTCTGTGTATCCTGGAAGGATTGAAACGATCGACGGGCTCTTTTTGCTCGGCAGGATACCCCAAAGATACAATACATAAGGGTATTACATTTTCCGGTATACCGAGGAGCTTCTGAAGTGCTTCCACCCTGTCTTCCCTCGGATATACTCCCAGCCATACCGATCCAAGCCCGAGTTCACATGCAGCAAGCAGCATGTTTTGAGTAGCAGCCGAGCAGTCCTGTACCCAATATCCTTTGTGCCTTTCAAGGGATGTGTCTCCGCAGACCACAATTGCACAGCCTGCTTCCTTTAGCATCTGGGAGTAAGGATGGAATCTGGTAATATCAAGAAGAATATTTCTGTCGTCTATAACGATGAAATGCCATGGTTGCTGGTTACCGGCCGAAGGAGCCGCCATTCCGGCCCTGATCACTTTTTCTATCTGTTCTTCGGAGACGGGTTGATCGGTATATTTTCTTATGCTTCTTCTCTTAAAAATTGCGTCCATCGTATTCCCTCCCTTTAATTTCATGGATTTTTCAAATAGTCTATGAATTGCATAAGCAAAAATCCTTTCATTCAAGCTTTCTTAAAGCCTGTGACATCAGTCGGGCCTGCAATCCTTCATGGGCATTTCCCATTTCTCCGTTAATGTCTTGTTAATGTCTTTTTTGCAATTGCATATGCAGAAATAAGTTCACCTGACGTCCTTCACCCTCTTGGCCATGTATATGTCGGGTTTCCCGATCCCGTTTGCATCAGGCATTACTCCTACGATTTCATATCCCAGTTTTTTATAAAACTCAAAAGGATGATTGTTAAGGTTCTTAATATCCCTGATGCGTTCCCAGAGATTGTCATACAGATCAACACCCGACAGGGAAGTCGCCTGGGTCGCATCATCGGTTCCCAGCCATATGGTAAGACCTCCCCGTTCAGCAACCTGCTTCTCAAAATCCCTTACAAGGGCTGTTCCTATTCCTTTTCGCTGCATGTCAACCTTAACCATCAGAGGGTGCATCTCCCACACGTTTCCTCCGTAGTGGCTTATTCCCCCGATCCATCCTAAAAGGGTACCGTCATCATCTACTGCCGCCCTGCAGATTTTCCCTTCCTGAAGGCTTACTTTCACTTCTTCAATAACTGTTTCCAGATCAGGCCATTCCGTATAAGGAAAACACTCTATATAAAGATATGCAGCCTGTCTTATGAGATCTTCATGTTCCAGTGTCAGATCTATTATTTTCACCTTTGCACCTCTTTTACTGTATTTGATGAATTTCTCACTTGCTTATTTTTTTCTGTTGACCTTGATCCATTTTCGGCTATGTAGCAGACGGATTTTTTCAATCAGAATATATTTTGAAAATACCAAACCCAATGATGTTATTACTTGCATCTCATATATTATCACAATAATCAAAAAATTGCCATATCACTGTCTGGCTTTACCTGTCCTTGCCCTCTTAAGGATTTTATAGACTGCAAATCCTGCTATGGCAACCGATACCATTATTAATACAACAATGTTGTATGTCCTCAGTATTTCTCTGACGCGTTGCAGGCTGCTGCCGAAAAATCTTCCCAATAAAAGGGCAAGGGTATGGTGGACAATTATGGATGAAACCACCGAAGTGCAAAAAATTTTGACCTTATATTTCAGAATTCCCGCCAAAAGAATAATGGCGGCATTTACTCCGGGTATGAATTTGCTTAGAAAAATGGCATGCCATCCGTATCTGTCAAGAAGTTTTTTTGCCCTGGCTAAGGTTCTCCTCCTGATATATCTTCTGATAAGCCTGTTGCGAAATATCATGTATCCTTTTGCATAACCAAGGCGATAAACGCAATAGGAGCCAACAAAGGTACCGGACACTGCATTGAGAAATACGGGAGCTATATTAAAAACATTGCTTTTTGTGGTGACATATCCCTGGAATACCAGTACCACATCAGCCGGGTACGGAGGAAACAGGAGCTGAAGGATGCATGAAATGTTAAACAGTAAGTAAACCAGCAACGCATTTTTGTCGAGTACGCCGGTTATGAATTCCAATATGGCCGTCTCCATGATTTTGCCCTCAAATTTTCATAAAATTAAACAATAATCCACAAGGATTATTGTTTGCAAAAAGGTCCTTAACAATTATCGTAGTATTAAAAAATAATCATAAGGATAAACCATACAACCGATTACAAAATGCAGTTGTAAGCCTGGTATAATGAGATTTTGGAACACACAGTTTAAAATACAGTAATGCCTTTTGTAAAAGGTTTTACTTATTGTCCCGGAAAACAAACCTGCATTTATCCGCCCGGTATTTGGATATCACAAGCTCAACAACCTGTCCGCTTCTTGAAGTCAGGATACTTTCCACCTTTATCAGGGCTTGTCCTGTTTGAACACGCAAATACTGGGAATCAGCCTGATCACTGTATATTACTTCAAGAGTGCTCCTGGATTTATAAGGAACCAGGGAATATTTCCCTTTCAGAATGTCATATGAAGGCTTTTTTTCCTTTATATCATGGATGATGGAAGGAAAAAGTCCCAGGGGCAGAAAGCTTGTGACAAGAGATAGTACTTCGTTGGATCCTTTTGTAATATACGCTATTTGAGCAAATCTCTCAACTTGATTGTCCGGAATACCGAATATGTTGCTCAGTTTGGGGAAATCCCCGTTATCCAGTTCATTTATGAAAACAATCTCTTTTTCTCCAGGGACCTGGCTTTCAAGTATCGAATCGGAAAATCCCCTGAAGTCCCTGATATCTATCTGAGCTTTTGGTTTTGCCACAAAAGTGCCTTTTCCCTTTTCTTTATAAAGATAACCGCTGCTGGTCAGTTCGCTGATGGCCTGTCTGACCGTGGGCCTGCTTATATTGTACATCTCGCATAATTCCTGTTCGGAAGGTATTTTTGAATTCTCCTCATATTCCCCGCTTTCTATCTTTTCTATAATAAGGTTTTTTAATTGTAAATATAAAGGAATACCGCTGTATTTGTTCAGCATTCAAACATACCTCCGAAGGAAATTATTGAATGTTAACTTAACATATTTACGTCTTAACCAATTTTATCGCAAAATTTTCCTTTTTTCAACGAAATCCTGATAAAATGTCATAACATATTAATGTCATTTAAACATTGATCTCTATTTTTACATCTTCTTCAGGATTCTTCTCCAATACAGGATTCACATATTCATTAATGAAGGCAACTACCTGCTGGGGCGCTCTTCCGACGAATTTTACAGGATCAAGCAGCTGGTTGAGTTCTTCAATACTAAGACCAAAGGCCTTATCTTTTGCTATTCTTTCAAGAAGGTCATTTTTTCCGCCTTCCTCTTTTACTTTCCTTCCAGCCTCCATGGAATGTACCCTTATCCTTTCGTGAAGTTCCTGTCTGTCTCCTCCCCGCTTCACAGCCTCCATGAGAATGTTTTCAGTGGCCATAAAGGGCAGTTCCTCGGCCAGATGCTTTTCTATGACTTTAGGATATACTACAAGTCCGCCTGCTACATTTATATATATGTTGAGAATGGCATCAACCGAAAGGAAAGCTTCAGGTATGCTTATTCTCTTATTGGCGGAATCGTCAAGGGATCTCTCCAGCCACTGGGTGGAAGCCGTGATGGCAGGGTTTAAGGCGTCCACTATCACGTATCTGGCCAGAGCCGACATTCTTTCGCATCTCATCGGATTTCTTTTGTAAGCCATTGCAGAAGAGCCGATCTGCTTTTCTTCAAAAGGTTCTTCCACTTCCTTCAGGCTTTGGAGGAGTCTTATGTCATTGCTGAATTTGTGCGCACTCTGGGCAATACCGCTCAATACGTTCAGAACCCTGCTGTCAAGCTTTCTGGTATATGTCTGTCCCGATACGGGAAATACATCCTTAAAGCCCATTTTTTCGGCTATAAGCTTGTCCAGCATTTCAACTTTTTGGTGATCACCGTCAAACAGCTCAAGAAAGCTTGCCTGTGTTCCCGTAGTTCCCTTTGAACCCAGCAGCCTGAATCCTGAAAGAAGATGATCCAGGTCTTCAAGATCAATAAGGAGGTCCTGAATCCAAAGACACGCCCTTTTGCCTACAGTGACAGGCTGTGCAGGCTGAAAATGGGTAAATCCCAGAGTGGGAAGGTCTTTGTATTTAAGGGCAAATCCGGAAAGTTTTCTGATAACCTCGATAACCTTTTTTCTGATAAGCTTCAGTGCCTCGAACATTATTATTATATCGGTATTGTCTCCTACATAACAGGATGTGGCTCCCAGGTGTATAATGCCCCTGGCAGAGGGACACTGCTCTCCGTAGGCATGAACATGAGCCATTACATCATGCCTGAACTCCTTTTCCTTCTTTTCCGCAACTTCATAGTTTATGTCATCCTGGTATTTTTTCAGCTCATTTATCTGTTCATCGGTAATGTTTAATCCAAGTTCTTTTTCTGCTTCCGCAAGGGCAATCCAGAGTTTTCTCCAGGTTCTGAATTTCATGTCAGGGGAAAACAACTGTTGCATTTCCCTGCTGGCATATCTGGTGTTAAAAGGGCTTTCATATGTATTTCTCAATTCTTTTACCTCCTGTATTTTTCGTAAATCTGTTCACCTTCCACCATAAAGACGTCATTGAAATCAAAAAGACTGCGGGAATCCCTTCCCGCCTTAGATATTTATGAATATAAGATTTGTACATAAACAATTATATTACTTAATTCCTGACAATTCAATAAAATTTGGCTTCCATATATATTTTTGCAAATTCAGCTGTTTTTTAAAGCGGCAAGGTTCAATATCATAAATTTCTTCCCCATGGTTATAATAAAATTACAGGAGCCATGGCGAACATGTCCGGTTAAATGAAACTTTCGGATTATCGGCCATAATCCGGTTAAGACAATTTGCAAAGTCGCCATGGCTCTTGTCTCAACCAGCATTTATAGATTTTCACTTCAGCACCTTTTTTATCAATTCCAGAAAGTTTCCGCCTGCGATTTTGTGTATATCTTCTTCTTTGTAATTTAATTTTGCCAGCCGGTCAAATACTTCTTCAATGTCCTGAATGCCGGAAATTCCTTTTGGAGTTTTCTCAATCCCGTCAAAGTCAGCCCCAATTCCAATGTGGTCACATCCCATCACTTCGGCCATATGTTCAATATGCCTTATTATATCATCAACATCGGCTTCTCCCGAATGGTTCAAAAAGGAAGGATAAAAATTGATGCCTACTACCCCATCTTTTTCAGCTATAGCTTTAAGCTGCATATCAGTGAGATTGCGCTGATGGCTGCAAATGGCTTTTGCATTGGAGTGGGATGCCATGAAAGGTTGCTCTGATTCGTAAACTACATCCCAGAAACCTTTTTCTGAAAGGTGAGATACATCTATGATCATTCCCAGCGAGTTCATTTCCTTTACAACCCTTTTCCCGAAAGGTGTAAGCCCACCGTTGGATGAAGCATCTGCAACACCGTCTGCAATCTCGTTTCTGTGGTTCCAGGTAAGGCATATGCTTCGAACTCCCAGCCTGTAAAAGGTTCTCAGGGACGCCAGGTCGCCCTGAAGAGCCTCTCCTCCTTCAATGGACAAAAGAGCTGCTATTTTATTCTTTTCTAGGGCTTGGCATATTTGATTGTAATTACAGCACAACATCATGTCATCCTCATATATTTGGATTTGTTCCATCAACTTGTCAATTAATTGCACTGCTTTCTTCAATGCATATGCATGACCTGCAGAGGGACTAATAAATGCGGCAAAAAACTGTACATGTCTGAATGGAAGAGCTTTTGATCTCTTAATGTCAATATGACAGCTGTTGCTGTACAGATTCTCTTCCCTTTCCATTATTTCAAAAACGGTATCGCAATGAGCATCAAAATATATCATGGATGGCAGTCCTTCCTCCTTAAGTTTGAAAGGCATTCCGTAAAATTTTTATGCTTTTTGCTTTAAAACATCCGTTGTAATACTCCAAAAATACCTCAACAACATCAAACCTTGCATTGTACTTTTTCAGCTTGTTCTGACTCATGTAAACCTGGGCAAGCCTTATTATTCTGGACTGCTTTCTCCTGTCCACTGCTTCAGAGGGAGATCCGTACGAAGTATCGGTCCTGGTCTTTACTTCAATAAAGCATATGTATTCCTTTTCCCTGGCAATAATATCAATTTCTCCCATCCTGCCTATCCTGTAATTTGTGGCCAAAATCTCAAAACCGTTGAGACTTAAAAATTCTGCGGCAAGACTCTCTCCCGCCGTGCCCAGTGTCCTCTTATTCTTTCCTTGCATTTTCCTGACCATAATTTCTATCCATATCACTTATAAATACCAAAATCTCAGCAACAACTTCATAAAGCTCCCTTGGGATTTCCTGGCCCGGTTTAAGTCTGATAAGCTCATGGGCAAGGCTTTCATCTTCATAAACCGGAACATTGCTTTCCTTTGCCTTTTCAATTATCTTTTCTGCAATCTCTCCCTTGCCCGTCGCAACAACTTCAGGAGCATTGTTTTTATCAGGCAGGTACCTTAAAGCCACCGCTTCTTTTATTTTTTTGTTTTTATTCATCCTGCCCATCCATCAAGCCTCCACGTAAACAGATACTTCTTGTCGCTGAATCATGTAACCCGTGACCTTGATAATTTCTTGAACCTGTAACCGGGAATCTCTATAGTCTGCAATCTATGGTTCTTCCTATTCCAGAACCATTGAATGGGCTTGAATGGCCCACTGTTTTTAAAGAATTTTTATGGTAAGGCATTCCTTCCTTAAATTCTTCCATTGTAAGTTTCATGTCAGCAAGCTTCCAGCCTTTTGCCGAAAGGGATTCATCCAGCATGCTGATGTGCTTTTTAATATGGTCGGCCACTGCCTGCTTTTTCACGCTCATTCGGATGGATACCCTCTTTCCGGAAATGCTGATCAAAGAATCAATTTTCCCGAGATTTTCGGTTTTGAGTGAGATAAATACCGTGGTATTCTTCGGATAAGGATTCTTTCTCCTGCGCTTTCTTTGCATGATGTATATTTCGCCGGGCATCCTTTTGCTGCCGGACGGGAGAGGAATCTGAAATATGATGCAGTCCTTTATTTCACTCATTAGACTGATGTTTTTTCTGATATGGCTGATCTTTTGGTTTATTTCATCTTTAAGGAGGCTATCCACCGGATCTTTGGCATTGCGTATTATTTCGATGATGACATCCAACTTGTAAAATATGTCCTTTTGCACTTGATCAATGTTTATTTCTTTTTCTGTCAGAGTTTTACCGCCTCTTACAAACATTGATTCCATCATCTTGCGGATCTCTTTGACAAATGCATTTTCCTTGCCGGGCGTAATCTCCTCAACAGGTACATTTTCTTCTGTTATATGGTTCACCTTAATAAGCGTGCTTTCTTCAATAAGTACATTTTGCTTAACAGATGTATTTTCTTTAATAAGGGAACTCTCTGTAAAAAGAATATTTCCTTTGTCCGGTATACTTTCTCTGCCAGGAGCATTTTCTTCAATAATCCCATTTGCACTTTCCCTGTCAGGTGCATTTCCTTCAATATGGGTGTTTTCTTCAAAAAGCCCATCTTCTCCAACCGGTATAATTTGTTTTACCGTCCCACTTTCCATTACATATGTATTTTCATAAATTAATGCATCTTTATCTGAATTAATTAGCGTGTCTTGACCTGACCGATTGCCACCACAGGCCTGCTCAACCAGCCGGAACAATTCCTCCAGTTCCCGGTTTATTGCAAGCTTCGTATCTATAAACTGCTTTATTACCGGGTCTATTTCAAGGGATGGGCCTTGTGTTTTTGCCTGAACCGTCAATCCTTGTGTTTTTGTCTGAGCCGTGGATCCCGTATGGTTAGTTATGCTTGATACAACCTGCTGTTCAAGAACAAGCTTTCCTCCGTCCTTATTCCGTACAAGAAAAGTCAGTACCTCTCCGGGACGAACATCCCGGGGCAAAACAGTAACGGCTGAAAACAATGTTCCGTCCATAAGCTTCAATATCAGCTCTTTGGATGTAAAATCAACCACCAGGGCATGAAATACGTCCCCCGGCGAAAAGCGTCCGTAAACGTCAGAAGAATTTCTTATACCTGCATTATTCTGAGCATTAACATCGTTTTCAGTATTAACATTATTTTGAATATTAACATTATTTTGAACATTAACGTTATTATGGGCCGTATAAAACCTGTCTAACCTCACAGCATATTCCCCTACAAAAAAGATTTGAAAAAAGCACAGCAGGAAAAATCAGCAAAAAAGCACTACAGGCTCACATATTTGCCAATATAACTTATTCTATGTATCGGACAAATTCCATATTTCTTAATAGCATGTATATGTTCCCTGGTTCCGTATCCCTTGTGCTTTTGAAATCCATAAAGGGGATACTTCTCTCCATACTTGTCCATGATACGGTCCCTTGTAACTTTAGCCATGACAGATGCAGCAGCTATGGAAATGCTGAGGCTGTCACCTTTTATTATTGACTGTTGCTTAATGGGACAGTCCTCCAGTTTCATGGCATCTATCAACAACAGCTCAGGCTGAGGCCGTAATGCCTCTATTGCAGTTTTCATTGCCATTTTTACGGCGTTTACTATGTTTATCTCATCAATACATTTTTCATCAACAATGCCAATACCGTATGACAGGGCTTTTTGTTCTATTTCCCCGTACAATTCCTCCCGCCTTTTTGCAGTAAGCTTTTTCGAATCATCAAGCCCGTAAATGGTTACCCCTTCAGGCAGTATTACAGCAGCTGCCACCACGGGTCCTGCCAGAGGACCCCGGCCTGCCTCGTCTATTCCGGCTATATATTGTATTCCCTCGCTATAGGCTTTTTTTTCGTAATAAGACATTTTATCAAGACGGGCAATTTCCTTTCGTATCTCTTCCGCCTTTTTTTGATATTTTGAAATGAGGTGTTCAACAGGGGCAGACTCTTCTTCCTTCAATTTAATGAGGAAATCCAGCGCTTCTTTAGTATCAAGGCTTTTAAGTTTGTTTACTATGTCGGCCTTTTTCACCTGTATCAACTCTTTCGTTCTTTTTTACTTTATACTAACTCCTTCAGGACGTTCAAGGGTTATCCTGCCTATCTTTCCTCCGCGGAATTCATCAAGTACTATGGCTGCAATCCTGTTAAAGTCTATTTCTCCTCCCGAAATAATGCAGCCCCTTTTCCTGCCTGCCTCTTCCAGGAGCTTCATTCCGTTTTCTTCTTTGGAACCGTCGGGAAGGCTGTCCAGCCTGAACCTTTCCTTAAGGAGGGCGGGATAAAGGATGCTAAGCTGTTTCATAAGAAGTGCAGCTACTTCCACAGTATCAAAAACATCATCCGAGATGGCTCCCGTAAATGCCAGGTTTAATCCTACCTGCCTGTCATCGAATTTAGGCCAGAGAATACCCGGGGTGTCCAGGAGCTCGATCTCCCTGTTCAGCTTTATCCACTGTTTGCCTCTTGTAACTCCCGGCTTGTCGCCTGTAACGGCGCTTGCCCTTCCGGCTAAACGGTTAATAAACGATGACTTTCCTACATTAGGAATTCCCACAACCATTGTCCTTATAGGTCTGAATAATCTTCCCTTTTGCCTTTGGCGTTCCAGTTTTTCTTTCATCATATTCCTGAGCTGATCTTTAAGCTGGTTTATGCCTTTGCCTCTCAGGGAATCGATGAAAATGCTGTTAATACCTTTGGAACCAAACCATTCTTTCCACTCTTCAGATATGGTTTCATCGGCAAGATCCGCTTTATTGAGTGCTATCAACCTTGGTTTTTGCTTTACTATTTCATCAATTTCCGGGTTCTTGCTGCTTAACGGAATCCTTGCATCCAAGAGTTCGATTACAACATCCACAAGCTTGAGATTTTCTGTCAAAAGTCTTCTGGTTTTTGCCATGTGGCCCGGAAACCACTGTATGATCATTTGTGTTTCAACTCCTGTATCTTTTGATCGGCACTCCATAAAGTTATGATAAGCAAAAAGTTACAATAAATAAAAGGGACCATCAGTCCCTTTTATTTTATTCCTTTTCACTGTTGATAACAAGTTTTTCTTTGACTTTGGCAGCTTTACCGACTCTCTTACGCAGGTAGTAAAGCTTCGCCCTTCTGACTCTACCTTTTCTCACAACTTCGATTTGCGCAATTCTGGGTGAATGCAAAGGGAAAACTCTTTCAACTCCGACTCCGAAGGAAACCCTTCTTACTGTAAAGGTCTCTTTCAGGCCTTCTCCTCTCTTAGCTATAACAGTACCCTCAAAAACCTGGATTCTTTCCCTGTTGCCTTCCTTGATCTTAGCATGGACTCTTACCAGATCGCCCACATCCAAATTAGGAAGATCGGTTTTCATTTGTTCCTGCTCCAATGTCCTCAATATGTCCATCTTCTTCCTCCTTCCTTGCCTAGACGTTCATGTTGCGCTCCAACAGCGGACCGTCCGTAATACACACCACAAAATTATACCATAGCAGCTTTAATCTGTAAACACCAAAATCATATTTCCTCATTCAGCAAGCAGGTAACATGATTCCAGTCCGTTTAACCTGTCATAAACGAAAGGGCTCAAAGGCCCTCTTATCCTTCTGGTGAATATGGTGGCATCATTATAAAAGTACAGGCCTAAATAGGGCAAATCTTCCTTTACAAGTCTGCAAAGGTTTGCAAAATATATCTTCCTCATCACTTCATCGGTTTCGGCAGCAATCCTGTCCAGGTAGCCATCTACGGTTGCATTGCTGTATCCTGCAATATTCAGGCTTCCTGCCGCTTCATTTGATGAAAACATGAATGTAGGATCCGGAACTGCAGGCACCCTGCATCCAATAAGCACAATATCAAATTTCTTTTCGGAAATGAGTTTTATCCCTTCTTCCCAGTTTACTTCCTTTACTCTCACATCTATTCCTGCCTCAAGAAGCTGTCTTTTTATCTCTTCAGCCACCCTGATTCTTTTTCCGTTGTCCTTATTCACCAAAAGCTCAAGTCTTAAGTATGTTCTTACACCCCTTATATTTTTGTACAATACCCCGTTGCTTTCCCTCCATCCGTTCTCAAGGAGAAATTCATGAGCCTTTTTGGCATCGGATATATCGTCGTCAGCAGTGTATGAACCATATATCCATGTACCCGGTATAACTGGCATATCAGCTGTAACAGCCTCTCCGGGCAATACGTTATCTATGATCTCCTTCCTGTTGATGGCCAAACTTATGGCCTTACGGACTGAAGGGTCTCCCATTTTAGGATTTGCCAAATTAAATGCAAGAAATTCATAGTTTCTGTTTGGGTATTTTTTAATGAAAATATCAGATCTCCCCGCAAAACTGCTGCACTGATAAGCGTCTGCGGTTATCAGCTCTATATCCTTGTCCTTAAATGCATCCAGGGCTTCCGACACGTTGTTGAAAACCTTTATCTCAATCTCGGTTATATACGGACGGCCTGGTTCATTTTCATCATTGTCATCAACATGAGCGCCCCACCAATTATCGTTTATCGAGAGCTTTATGACATTACCGTCGAAGCTCCTGAACTCGTAAGGACCTGTTCCCACCGGGTTCATGTTGCTGTAAGAATTCATTTCAGAAATATCATGCCCGTAAAAATGATGCTTCGGTAATATAGGAAACGTCATCATTTCTGCAGTAAAAGAATAAGGCGATTTAAGCACAATCCTTACGGTTCGCTGGTCCAAAGCCGCAAAGCTGCTTATATTCCTGAGATTATCCTTGTATATGGAATCAATCCTGCTGTCCATAATAACCGACATGGTGAACTCTACATCCTCGGCGGACAATCTCATTCTGTCATGCCACCTGACATCATCCCTCAGATAAAAAGTCCATTCTGACCCGTCCTTTGATACTTCCCATCTTTCAGCCAGCACGGGAACGGGTCTCATATTCTCATCCAGTTTTACCAGGCTTTCAAAAATCAAGCCCGAAAACTCATGAACCTTTGGATTCTTTGACAAAATAGGATTCAATGTATCGGGAACTGTTGTATAAAGCTTAAGGGTTCTTCCTTTAACAGGTCCCATGTCCAGAACCTTCACCGCATCCTGTTTGTAAGAGACACCCGTACCCTGAGGTATGATACCGGTATTATCCTGTACATAATGTACATAATTGCATGAGGTCAATATTAGGGATGCTGCCGTAAAGCAAGCAATAAACAATACTATCCTCTTCACACCAAAACCCCGTTCCTGGCAAGTTTCTTATCTGATCTGCATGATTGCTGCAAGACTTCCCGTCCTGCCCTTGTCTCCCCTGTGGGAGAAAAATATATGGTTATTGCATTTTGTACATACACCGCTGATGCAGATTCTGTCTTCTGGTATTCCCTCATCAATCATCGACTTTTTAATAATACCCTGAAGGTCTATGAAATATTTACCTTTAACGTCTTTTTTGCAATAATCACGGCTCCAGGAAAATGCATTTATGAATTCATCATGCACCTCTTGTCCTACCTCAAAGCAGCAACAGCCTATGGACGGCCCTATTGCTGCATATATGTCCTGGGGATCGGTACCATACGCTTCTTTCATCACTCTTATGGTCTCAGCCGCTATGTTTTTCACCGTTCCCCGCCATCCCGAATGGGACAGCCCGATAGCCTTCCTTTTGCTGTCAAAAAAGAAAAGGGGTACACAGTCCGCATAAAAGGTGACAAGAGCAACTTCACTCTGGTCGGTTACCAGACCATCATATCCGAAGATATCACTGCTCCTTACCAAGCCCTTTCCCCTGTCATCCTTTGTGACTGCCAGTACCCTGCAGCCATGTACCTGGCTGGATAAAACCATATTCCTATAGTCGATGTCGAGAGCAGAGGCAATTCTCTTAAAATTTTCCATTACATTTTCCCTTGAGTCATTCCTGTTGAAGCTTAAATTCAAAGACTCGCACTCTCCGACACTTACGCCTCCACGCCGCGTGGTGAAACAATGCACGAGAACATCTTCAAATTTTTTGAAGATGGGAAATTGTACGAACTCAACACCACGCCTTTTTACATATGTAATATTGCTGCTGGCTGACAACATGTTTTTCAAAGCCATACCTCCGCTGACCACATATATTTCACAGCAATATTACCATATGTGGCTCACAACCTCAATATGGCATTAAGACTAAATTGTAGCGGGAGCAATTCAAACTGCGTACAGTTAATAAAAAAAGCATTCACAAAAAGTAAATGCTTTTCTAATCTCTGGTTATTTTCTGGGCTCAACAATAAGCTTTATAGCGGTGCGTTCTTCGCCATCAATTATGATGTCTGTAAATGCAGGTATACAGATAAGCTCAATACCGGATGGAGCTACAAAACCTCTGGCGATAGCCACTGCCTTGACAGCCTGATTCAATGCCCCTGCTCCTATTGCCTGGATTTCTGCGGATCCCCTTTCTCTGATAACTCCAGCCAGCGCTCCAGCAATTGAATTCGGGTTGGATTTTGCCGAGACCTTTAATACGTCCATTTAGCTTACCTCCCAATACATTTAGTTGGATGAACATGAATATATAAGAAGCATTATCTAAGGAGAATCATTTGTTATATATATTCGTATATTCTACAAATGTTTTCAAAATCCTTTTTTTTAGTTAAATTTAGTATCCTGCAATTAATCATCCACTCATCCATTGGAAAAGTAAGCTTTTTCCTGAAATTCATTCAAGGCTCCAG
>JAMNYG010000184.1 GCA_023622945.1 Bacillota bacterium
TACAGCAGGGCAAATCCGTTGAAACCTGGCACTGCATCAAGCAGCAAGCCTGCTCCCATTCCTCCCAAAGCACCTATGAAAGTACATATAGCCATCCTGCGGCTGAAAAACCTGCCTTTTATTTCAGGAGGGACAAGAGCTCCCATCCATGACATGAATGCCACCGATGACATGGAACCCGTTATGGAGGATATGGTGATAAGAACGGTAACTGCCCATATTCTCACAACATTATAATCAGGCGGTATTATCAGCGGAATTATTGCAACAGGTATCCAGAGAAGTCGTTGTATTGAAGCAAAACCTATAAATATTGCCTTTCTTTTGCCAGTATTTTCAAGAAAATATGAAGCGAAAACCTGCATTACGCCACCTACAACCGGCATGGCCATTATGATGCCGTAAATCAGGTCACCTGCTCCAAGCAACCTGGTAAACCCGGTGAAAGGTGAACCGGTCTGAACTACGAAGAAGGATACACCGAAAGCATATGCCAGTATTACTAGTCTGAGACTTTTGACAAGTTCTTTCCTGGAAATCTTTGTGTAAGCCTTATCCATATATACCTCTATACCTCGAAATATTTTTTGGTGAGTGCAAATAACCGGGGTATATCAATAACTGCAATTTTTTTTGCAGGTCTCATATGCTTACAATTCTGTCGTAGTCATATACGGCTTTGATGGTTTTGCCGGGTGGAACAACAAGGAATTCGTCATCATTCCATTGGCCGTAAAGTAAAGCTCTGATAAGCCTTATATCTCCGTCAAGGACTCTGACTTTTTTGTTTTGCTCACAAGCCAGCTTTTCCAGTTTTTCCTTGTATCCAAGGTGCGATGTTTCCGGGATTTCTATGAATATCAGATCCTGGTCTTCCCTTGAAGGGTGAAGGGTTTCCCAGATGTATCTGGCATTTTCTTCTCCGTACATCTCAACATACTCTTCGTAAGTTCTGTCAAGTCCCAACAGCTTGCCAGTTTCAGTTTCCCTTAAATAAGAGTCACCGCGTTCCATGTATCCTGTTGAACTCCACTCTGCACTGAGATCATCCTTGAAGTATTCATAGAATTTAAGACGGGATCCCAAAAATATAGTGCAACAGTCATGAGCTCTGGGTATAACAAGAGGAACTGACCTGGCGGTTATGCCGAGGGTGCTGTTGCCGCAAAGCCCAAAACCAAGCAATATGGCATCATAACCGCTGTCGGGAGGCGTTTCGTCTATTTTTTCCTGAATAAGCTCACGGAGCCTGTCGGAATTTTCATGAGCACCTTTGGGCGTAAAAACAGGATCCACGGTGTGAGGCGTTTGGGCTATGACAAGGCATGCCTCTCTGAGAAAGACTTCGCAGCAAATCAGCTTGAACTTCATAATTCTACTCTCCTGTACCTGTTCCTGAATGTTTGTTAATAGTTCCTAATCCATATTTGTTACCAATCATAATTACGGATTTATTGCTGCCGGTGAACTATATTTATTGCCACCAATGCGTTTAACTGTTATTTATGATGCATTTCGTGAAGATCGTAAATATATAGTGATGCATTTAGTTATGTTACGGTTGCAAATATATATAGTATAATTCGAAAAATGATTTTAGTAAATATGTAAAGCATGAAAATACAACTTCTGCATTTACGGTCAGGAGAAACTATTTTAATATCCTTTTTATCATGGAATTATGAGCCAGTTCTTCCAAATGATCGTCCAAAGGAGCAAGAAATGTAAAATCCTTGTATTTCTGCTTCAGGGCAAGGTTCAGAAGGTAGTCGGTCAGGGCAGGATTTTTAGGAAGAAGGCTTCCGTGGGAATATGAGCAGAACACGTTCCTGTAAACGGCTCCTTCGCTTTTATCTTCACCGTTGTTTCCATTTCCCTTAAGAACCTTTCCCAAAGGTTTGACACCCGGCCCGAGGTATGTCCTTCCTGAATGGTTTTCAAAACCTACTATCTTTCCGTCACAGGTTTCTGATTTCAAAAAATCGCATTCAAATACTATATTGCCTATCATTCTGTCTTCATGAGCAATGGTCCAAAGGTCCAATGCCCCAAGGAATTCTATTTCCTTTCCGTCACAGGTTTTATAGTATTTGCCAAGAAGCTGGTATCCCCCGCAAATGCATAGGAATACCCTGTCGTTTTCGATGCCGTTTCTTATTTCCGACGCCTTTTCATTAAGCAGATCTTCCTGTAAAATTTTCTGCTCGAAGTCTTGCCCTCCTCCAAGGTATATTATGTCATGCTCCGAGGCATCGAACCTGTCACCGATGGTTACGTTGGAAATGTTTACGTTTATCCCGCGCCACTGGGCTCTCTTTTTCAAAGCTATTATGTTACCCCTGTCACCGTACAGGTTTAACAGGTCCGGGTAAAGATGGCATATATTAAGTTCGTACATTTTATTTCCAAAACTCCTTCAGGTTAAATTTCTTTTTGAGGACTTTCCTTATTTCAAGCATTGCAGTGTAGGTAGGGAGTATGTAAAAGCAGTTTCCTTCGGCCGTCCTGGACAAAGCGGTATCTATTAGCCGGTTATAATCCTTTTGGATGCTGATTTTATCCGTGTATATATCCGCATATTTAAGGCGGACTGCCATGTCTTCAGCTCTGATTCCTGAAACATATATATTTTCTATGTAATCCTGAATGGCTTGAAGCTTTTCAAAATTAACATCCCACAGCCAGGAAATATCGGTACCGTCTGCCGTTTTATCATTAATCAGAAAAGCCAGCTGCATATTTTTTTCTTCAGTTAAAAGGTAATCTATTACCTGATCAAAACCGGTAGGGTTCTTTACCAGTATCAGCTTTATGGTTTTACCCGAAGTATTTATGGTTTCCATACGGCCAAACCCGCATTCAAAGCTTTCCAGAGCTTTTACCGAGTTCTCGGCAGGAAGCCCCAGGGCATACCCGCATGCCGCCGCGGCAAGAGCATTGTAAATGTTGTAAAGTCCGGGCAGGTTCACTTTTACCTGATAAACATTCCCCGGCAAGGCAATATCGGGTTGAATAAGGTGTTTGGTCCCAGTAAGTTGCTGGCCTGTTTGATTATCCTTCTCTGGATGTTGAAATCCGGTTTGATTTTCATCAGGTTCATGTATAATGCCATAAGAAGGATTTTCAGCGCAAACTGCATTGAGACCCGGACTACAGGGTGGGTTGCATGTGTCTGCAGAATCCCTGCAGGTGTTTTTTTCAGGTATGATAACCCGTATTTCGGAATTGGAACTTGTAAGCTTATCCACGCTTAAACATGTTACATGAGAGACAGGCCTTTCATAACCGCATTCAGGACATCTGAAACGGCCAAGATGCCCGTATGAACGGAACTCATACCGGTATTTGCTCCTGCAAAACAAGCAGAAGGTAGCATCTGAATTCAATGTTTCCTTTGAGCCGACAGCCTTGTCCCCATGTGTAAATTCGGTTCCGAAACCGTAATATATCACTTCACGGTCTGATTCCCTGCCGAGGGAGGCACATAGAGAATCGTCAGCGTTAAGAACCAGCCGGGCTTTTGGCGATTTGTGTATGCCGGATGCAACATTGTTCAATGTGGTATATAATTCTCCATACCTGTCAAGCTGGTCTCTGAAGAAATTGGTCACAACGACAGTATCAGGTTTAACCAAATCGGTAATGGATTTAAAGGCAGCTTCATCCACCTCCAATAGGGCCGTCAGGGTGGAAGACTTTCCTTTAAGGCTGACTGCCTCTATAAAAGTAGTTGTTATACCGTCTGCCAGATTGGCTCCCGATCTGTTTGTTATGTAATCTATTTTGTTTTCGTAAAGGATCTGCCCTATGATACGGGTAGTGGTGGTTTTACCGTTTGTGCCGGTAACCATGATTATGGAAAAGTTTTTGGCTATTTCTTTAAGAACGTCAGGGTATATTTTTCTGGCAAGTTTGCCTGGGAGTGAAGTACCTCCCCATTGTACCAGCCTGCACAGTTTTATGGTTAATTTTGCCACCAGTATTGAAAATGCCAGCCTAATCTTCATAGTTTACTCCTGTGTTTGTTACTCAGTTTGTTTTTGCTTTTGCACACATAGATTATAACACATGAAATGCGCACAAAATACATATTATATTCATAATTTTATATGCCTGTCGGCGTGAATTGCAAACCTGCCGGTTTCATTGATGGTTATTGCGGGAAATGTTATAATAGTAAAAGATGGTGAAGGGTTGTACAGAAAAATAACATGTTATTTAAAGCAGAGGAAAGCAGATGCTTGAAAATTGATTTATATTGAGTTTAATTAATACACATTTTCTGCAGTTTATCTTTTTCTGTAATTGATACCATTGTATTGAAATGATACAATGTAGTGAATGAAGAATGAGCCAGTAATATTGCACACTCGGGTGGCTGCGAAATTGGTCCAAGACCCATAGATTTACACCTGAAGGCACTCAGGAGCATGGGTGCGAAAATTCAGGACCTGCAGCATGGATTCATCATCTGTAATGCCGAAAAACTGGTAGGTTGCGATATACATCTTGACTATCCCAGTGTAGGTGCTACCGAAAATGCCATGCTGGCAGCCGTTTTTGCAGAGGGTACAACCTGCATAAGAAATGCGGCAAAGGAACCCGAAATCGTTGATCTTCAAAATTTCCTGAGAGGCATGGGAGCAAAGGTCTCAGGTGCCGGAACCGGTGTTATCCGGGTGGAAGGTACCACCGGAAAACTTCATGATGTGGAGCACAAGGTTATACCTGACAGGATTGTAGCAGGTACATATTTGACTGCTGCCGCCATCACAGGAGGAGATGTGATAATTGAAAAGGTTATTCCGGAGCATCTGGCTTCAGTTATTTCCAATCTTCGTGACACTGGCAGCCGTATCACGTTAAGCGGGGATAAGATTCATATTGTAAGTCCGGTCAGACCTAAAGCAGTGGATATCATCAGGACATTACCCTATCCGGGATTTCCTACAGACATGCAGGCCCAAATGGTGGCTTTGCTTACCATAGCCAGGGGAACAAGTATTGTTGTGGAAACCGTATTTGAGAACAGATATAAGCATGTGGAAGAGCTCCTCAGGATGGGAGCAAATATCAACCTGGAAGGAAGGATTGCGGTAATCAGGGGGGTCAGGAAGCTGATAGGAGCCAACGTGTTTGCACGGGATTTGAGAGGAGGCGCAGCTTTGGTACTGGCCGGGCTTGCAGCTGAAGGAGAAACTACGGTGAATGGTGTAAAGCATATTGACAGGGGATATGAAAAGATTGAAGAAAAACTTTCTCAATTAGGCGCAATAATACGCAGAGAGGAATGAACATGTGAAAGGTGAAGGCACAAGAGATAAATATCCGTGGGGAAACAGGTGGCAGGCCGGTAAAGACGGATAAAAGGAAAAAGAAGATTAAAAGAAGGCTTTACTGGATAAAATTGATACTGTTGTTGACTCTACTTTCAACGACGGTCGTTTTGCTTGCATTGTCTCCCTTGTTCAACATAAAAGCCATAGTTGTTGAAGGAAATATGCACCATACAAAGGAGGAATTGGCAGGTTCTACCGGAATTGTCATCGGTTTAAACGGATTCAGGCAGTTTGAGAATGATTTTGGAAGCATCTTGTCCTTAAGGTATAAAGATGCTGAGAAAAGAATACTTGAGAACCATTCTTATATAAAGGACGTTAAAGTAAGATTCTTACTTCCGGACAAGGTAAAGGTAATCGTTTCCGAGAGGGAACCTTTTGCCGTAGTTCATTCCGGTGATATAAACCTTCTTATTGATGAGGAAGGGTATGTACTTGAAGCTTCTGAAGAAACTTGGGCCGGGTATCCGGTTATAACGGGGCTGGAATTTTCCGGCTTTCGCCCCGGACAAGCTTTGGAACCGGCCAACAGGGATCGGATAAAAAAGGCCAAGCATGTCCTGGAAACCTTGGAATACCTGGACAAAAACAGCAGCTTTAAGATAACCGAACGCCTGGATTACATAGATGTGGCCCAACTGAAGAATATTTGCATAAAGTTTGATTCAAGGATATTGATAAAGCTTGGGGACCTGCAGGACATGGAATATAAGGTGACCTTCATGAAAGAAATATTACAGAATAAGCTTGGTCCCCATGAAAAGGGTACACTGGATTTTACAACAGGAGAAAACCCTGAATTTATACCTGGTGAATAATAGGGGGAGAAGTAGTATGATACCGATACTTGGATTGATCCTGGGACTTGTGATAGGAATATTTATACCAGTAAACATCCCGCCTCAGTATTCCAACTACGTTGCTGTCGCAATTCTCGCCGCAATTGATTCAGTTTTCGGAGGTATTGTTGCGTCCCTTGAAGGAAAATTCGAAATGAAAGTATTTCTATCAGGTTTTTTCGGCAACTCAGCCCTTGCAGCCATGTTGGCCTATATAGGGGACCAGCTGGGAATTCAGATCTGGCTTGCCGCACTGTTTGCCTTTGGTAACAGGCTTTTCCTCAACTTTGCCACTATTCGCAGAATTATATTGAATAAACTGTCAAAAAAAGATAATATAATAGATGAATGATTCTTCTTTTGTCGTTATCCAGGGGGTTACTTTAGTGGGTCAGGTAATTGTCGGTATCGATATAGGGACTTCCAAGGTGTGTACCCTGATAGGCCAGGTTGTCAGGGATAATCATATAGAGATTCTCGGTGAAGGAATTGAGTTCTGCAACGGTGTTAAAAAGGGTGTTATTGTTGATATAGAATCTACGGCCAATTCCATCAGAAGTTCTGTCAGACAGGCAGGTATGGCCGCAGGTCTCAGCGTAGCATCAGCATACGTCAATATCCCCCCAGTCAATGTATCCATCATTAACAGAAAAAACCTCATCTCCATTTCCGGACGGGATCATGAGATAACTGTACGGGATAAGGAAAGGGTGCTGTATGAAGCAGTTGATATTGAAATACCTGAAGACAGACAGATAATCGACATAATACCCATACAATACATAGTAGACGGTTGCGACGGTATTGTTGATCCTGTCGGCATGGTTGGGACAAACCTTGAGGTTGAAGTGGACGTCATTACCGGGAAAACCACATCCGTGCAAAATATTCTAAAAAGCATGGAAAGAGCCGGTTTAAGGGTGGATGGGCTTGTTCTGGAGCCCCTTGCTTCAGGGGAAGCCGTGCTGACAGCTGATGAAAAGGAAATGGGAGTGATTTTGATAGATATCGGCGGAGGAGTTACGGACGTATCATTTTTTAAACACGGAAGACTGATGTTCTGTCAATCAATCCCTGTAGGAGGAGACCACATAACGAATGACATAGCGGTAGGTCTCAGGATTCCTTTCAATGAGGCAGATAAGCTGAAAAAGCAATATGAGCTTGCATTAACTTCGCTTATAAAAAATGATCAGGAAATAGTGGTAAGTGAGATAAGCGAAAGCGGAAAGAAGAAAGTAAAAATTTCCGAATTTGTGGAAATAGTTGAGGCAAGGGTACATGAGATTTTCGCTATCAGCCACAGGATGCTTACTGATGCAAATATTTCAGGAAACGATTATGCAGGCGTCGTTTTAAGTGGAGCCGGCATTTGTTATGTAGACGGAGGATCTCAGCTGGCAGAAGAGGTCTTTAAGATTCCTGTGAGGGTTGCTAACTGCAGACACATTGGGATATCCAAGATTGAGTGCGCTACCGCCGCAGGCATACTAAAATATGTTGCTGCAAATATAAAGGAAGGAAATGCGGAGTGTGAAGTGAAATCCATAAAACCCGTTAAAACTGTAAAACCAACCTTTGGTGAAAGATTTGCAGCAAGATTTGTTAATATATTGAAAAAAATCTTCTAAGCTGTGTTATTATATTTTAAATTCTCTTGTTGCTTTAATTCAAATATTAATATATATTTAGATTGTAAGAAAATAATGACATCCATATTGAAAAAAATGAGGTCAGAGGTTGCCGGCTGCGTGAAGGTTCCCCACATTCCGCAAGCCGTCACCTGGGACTGTTTCTGATTAACAAATGAAAAACATGTTGAGAAGGGGGATTCAAGTTGCTGGAATTTGATACCGAGATGGAACAGTTTGCACAGATTAAGGTTATAGGTGTCGGCGGCGGAGGAAATAATGCCATAAACAGAATGATAGCAGCAGGACTCCGTGGAGTGGAGTTTATAGCTATAAATACAGACAAACAGGCTTTGTACATGTCAAAAGCCAACGTTAAAATTCAGATAGGAGAAAAGATAACAAAAGGGCTTGGCGCCGGAGCTTATCCTGAAATCGGTGAAAAAGCTGCCAACGAGAGCAGGGATGAAATCAGCCAGGTATTGAAGGGGACCGATATGGTATTTATCACTGCAGGAATGGGAGGAGGCACCGGCACGGGGGCTGCTCCGGTAGTTGCGCAGATTGCCAAGGAAATGGGAATTCTTACCGTGGCAGTTGTCACAAAACCGTTTTCCTTTGAAAGCAGGATAAGAATGCAGAATGCCGAACGGGGCATAGAGAATTTGAAAGCAACGGTTGATTCACTTCTGACCATACCCAATGACAGGCTCCTGCAGGTGGTGGACAAGAAAACCTCTATGGTGGAAGCATTCAGGCTGGCAGATGACGTATTGAGACAGGGAGTACAGGGGATATCTGACCTGATAACGGTACCCGGTCTTATCAATCTTGACTTTGCGGATGTCAAGACCATAATGACCAATTCAGGACTTGCTCACATGGGTATTGGAAGAGCTTCAGGCGATAACAAGGCGGAAGAAGCGGCAAGACAGGCTATTCACAGCCCTCTTCTCGAAACATCCATTGACGGAGCAAGGAGGGTGCTGGTAAACATTATGGGCAGTTCGGACATGGGAATGTTTGAAATAAACACTGCTGCAGAATTGGTTTACAAGTCTGTAGATCCTGATGCCAATGTGATACTTGGAGCTGCCATAGACGATGATCTTCAGGACGAAATACAAGTTACCGTTATAGCTACAAGCTTTGATAATGACAACATACTTAAAAAGAAAGACAAAGCAGATGATAAATCTTTCATTCTGAACAATCAGAACAGCGGAAAAACTTCTTCCGGTTTTTCAGATAACGGTGACCTCGAAATCCCCACTTTCCTCAGAAGAAACAGGTTCAGATAATACATATCAGCTGAAATTTTTGAATGATTCAACAGAATATTTTGAACGATATTACCGCAAAACACCGGGTAAGCATGTACCCGGTGTTTTTTTGTCACACACTTTTCCTTTTTCTACATGGGTATTTGACAAAATTCTGATGACAGCGGGTTTATAATAAAGAGGAGTAAAGATATGGAAAATTGTGCTGTCGTGAGGTAATGCCGGTGGATATTTACATAGATATTTACTTCCTGGAAAACTTCCTTATGGATTATCTTATGCTGTTAATGACAGCAAAGTTTTCCAAAAGCAGCACATCGAACCTTCGACTGTTAATCGGTTCCCTGATAGGAGCAGTATATGCCGTACTTATGCTTGTGGTTCCGGGGATGAAAATTTACTACACAGCATTTGGAAAGATCGCCGTGTCTTTTCTTCTGGTGGCGGTGACGTTTTCTCCTAAAAAACTTGGAGCATTTATAAGAACCCTTGCAATATTTTATGCATCCTCTTTCATATTTGGCGGCGCAGCTTTTGCATTTCTCTACTTTTATCAGAGAGGAGGATTCATACGGAACGGAGTGGTGGTGTTTTTCAACATAGAATGGACAATGCTGATCCTGTCTGCAGGTACCGTGCTGGTGATAGGAAGAATATTCTGGGATCTGGTCCAGTTGAAATTTATCAGGGAAAGGCTTTTGATACCTCTTAGGATTTCATTCGGGGACAACACAATAGATATTTCGGCACTTATAGATACAGGCAACTCCCTTCGCGACCCGCTTACAAATCTTCCTGTAGTGGTTGTAGAGTTCAGGGCAATAAAAGATATCCTGCCCGATGATATAAAAAGCATATTTGAATTATATGGTGACAGTGATTTGTCAAAGATTACTGGCATAATAACGAATTCATCCTGGTGTTCAAGGTTCAGGCTGGTACCTTTTACATCCCTGGGGAAGGAAAACGGAATGCTTATAGGGTTCAAACCTGATTATATTGAAATCGGGGATGAAGAGGATAAAAAAGACGTCAGGGATGTCATAGTGGGAATTTACAACAGAGCTCTTTCAAGGGATGAAAAGTATAAGGCACTTCTTAGCCCTGAGCTTATATAGCGTTTTGATGCAAAACCAATAATGAAAGGGGACGTGAAAATGCGAAACATCAAAAAAATGAAGCTGTATCTGCATATAAAACTCATTAATTTGCTTAGAAAACTAAATATCTACAAAGAACTCCCCATACATTATATCGGCGGAACAGAAGCCCTCCCTCCTCCGCTTACCAGTGATGAAGAGAACTATTTGCTTGACAGACTGGAGAAGGATGATTTTGGTGTAAAATCCATACTCATTGAGAGGAATTTAAGGCTTGTGGTATACATAGCCAGGAAATTTGAAAACACGGGGGTGGGAGTGGAAGACCTGATATCCATAGGCACAATAGGTCTTATAAAAGCCATTAACACCTTCAATCCTTCGAAAAATATAAAGCTTGCAACCTATGCTTCCAGGTGCATAGAAAATGAAATACTCATGTATCTAAGGAGGAATAACAGGGTAAAGTCTGAAATCTCAATAGATGAGCCTCTCAATATAGATTGGGACGGAAATGAACTTTTGCTTTCGGATATTCTGGGTACCGAAAGCGACATCATCCATAGAAGTATTGAAGATGAGGTGGATAAAGAATTGCTGAGCGCTGCAATGAAAAAACTGTCCGTGAGAGAGAAAAAAATAATGGACCTTCGGTTCGGTTTAACCAGCGGGGTTGAAAAAACCCAGAAAGAAGTTGCTGATATACTGGGCATATCCCAATCATACATATCCCGTCTTGAAAAGAGGATTATCAGCAGGCTGAAGAAGGAAATCAGCAGGATGATATAGACGAAAAAATTGATTTTGTCAAGGCGTTTTCGAAAAATTTTTTGCCTTTTTCTTCAGTATAAAAACAACCTCCATGGCAATAATGATACTGACAGAACATTATTTGCCGGGAGGTTTTTCCATGCAGATCAACAAGGTAGAAATATGCGGAGTAAACACATCAAAGCTGCCAGTACTTACAAACGAACAAAAAATGGAACTTTTTGAAAGGATGCATAAAGGGGATACCTCGGCAAGAGAAGAATTTATCAAAGGGAATCTGAGACTTGTTTTGAGCGTAATACAGAGGTTCAGCAACAGGGGAGAGTACGTTGATGACCTCTTTCAGGTTGGATGCATAGGTCTTATCAAGGCCATCGATAATTTTGACGTTAGACAGAACGTAAAATTTTCAACTTATGCAGTCCCTATGATAATCGGAGAAATCAGAAGGTATCTTCGTGACAATAATTCCATACGGGTAAGCAGATCCCTGAGGGATATAGCATACAAGGCACTCCAGGCAAAAGAAAAGCTGACCAATAAAAACTCAAGGGAACCTACCATATCGGAAATAGCAGAAGAGCTGAAAATTCCAAAGGAAGATATTGTATTTGCGCTTGATGCAATTCAGGATCCCATATCCCTTTTTGAATCTGTCTATCATGACGGCGGAGACGCAATTTACGTGATGGACCAGGTAAAAGACGAGAAAAACCTGGATGAAAACTGGCTTGAATCTATTTCGCTTAAAGAAGCCATGCGAAAGCTCAACGACAGGGAAAAGCTGATATTGAACCTGCGCTTTTTTGAAGGACGTACCCAGATGGAGGTTGCAGAAGAAATCGGGATTTCTCAGGCGCAGGTGTCAAGGCTTGAGAAAACCGCCCTTATGCATATGAGGAAATATATTTAATGTATGTGTTTTAATGTATGCAGAAACTTATCGGCCGGCAGTCCAGGGACATTTCTCTGAAGCGGTTAAGGGACACTTCTCTACTTTGGAGCAATGCTTCGCAGTTTGAGAAGTGTCCCTGTTTTTTAAGCAATGCTTCAAATTTTGAGAAGTGTTCCTGTTTTTAAGCATTTCTTCGGAGTTTGAGAAATGTTACTGTTCTTTAAAGCATTGCTTTCAAGCTTGAGAAATGTCCCTGTTTTTAACAGATTGCTTCGAAGTTTGAAAAGTGTCCCCATTCATTGTCCGGTGAAGCAACCCTGTACTTTTCCCCTGTACTATGCCCATGGAATGACTCATATATTATTAATGGCAAAGTAGCGGCGCAAGGCGCAGGTGATGATGGGGATGTACCGTTCTTCGGACCTTAAGCAAAAGGAAGTCATCAATATTTCCGACGGAAGAAGGATAGGTTTTGTCCTTGATGTTGAAATAAACCTGGAAGACGGAAGAATAGAAGCACTGATAGTACCGGGAGGCGGAAGGCTTTTTGGCCTGTTGGGCAAAGACAATGAGTTTGTGATACCCTGGGACAGGGTAAGAAAAATAGGAGAGGACATAATACTTGTAGAAATGGATGAGAGATTTATGAGGAAATATTTCGACTGATAGTTGAGGAAGTATTTCATCTGATTATATGGTATAATATTCATGTTAAATATTGATGATGATATCATATGTAATCAGATTAAACCGGGAAAATCTCGTTTGAAACCAAAGAAACCGGATTGGCCCGGGTATCAGGGGAGGACAAGCCATGAAATGCCCTTATTGCGGTCATGAAGAGGACAAAGTAATAGATTCAAGACCTACCGATGAAGGCACCTCGATAAGGAGAAGAAGAGAATGCATGAAGTGCCTTCGGAGATTTACAACATATGAAAAAGTAGAGAATCTGCCTCTTATGGTTATTAAGAAGGATAAATCCCGTCAGATATTTGACAGACAGAAACTGCTGAGCGGTATAATGAAAGCATGCGAGAAACGCCCTGTGTCGATAAATGATCTGGAAAAACTGGTGGATGAAATAGAAAGTCATGTATATAATTCCATGCAAAGAGAAATAACCTCCCAGGAAATAGGAGAAATGGTCATGGCAAGGCTAAAGAATCTTGATGAAGTAGCATATGTAAGATTTGCATCGGTATACAGGCAGTTTAAGGATATCAACACTTTTATGGATGAACTGAGAAAATTGCTAAATGAATCCAAACAAAACCCGGTTAAGGAGATCGGGACCAAGGAATGCCATGAGAACAGTGACTAAGTTGATACATATTTTTCTACATTCAATACAAAGATTGTTGACCCACCTACAACCACTTCCACCACAAACGGATTAAAAATATCATTCAAACCGGTGCCCGGATCCAGATCAAATGCCGGTTCAAGGGCCCTGTGATGGCTTATTCCATACGGGTATGAGGATGTGCTTATTGCCTGTTTTCTGCTCTTGGTGTTTTTCTTTATTATTTCAATGACTTTTTGGACTTTACTGTCTTCCACTCCCACCAGTAACGTAGTATTGCCCACCTTCAGGAAACCGCCGGTGGAACTAAGTTTAGTGACCCTGAAACCGTTTACGTTAAGTTCGGTTGTGACCTTGCGGCTGTCTTCATCGCTCACGATGGCAAGGACAAGTTTCATATATATCCTCCCTACTAAATCAATATAACCTGTTATATCAATATAATACTGATTTTTTGTGGTTTCATTTACATGTTATAAATGGTTTACGCTGTTATATATGATTTTTACACGCTTCTAAAGATTTACACGGCCTTTTTATTTAATTGTCTCACATGTGGGACGTTATGGCAAGATATTGCTTTCGGTTTCGTGGCAATTTCCCTGCAGCTGAAAAAGACATATATCGGCAGCGGTATGAAAAATTTAAAACTATATTGTATCCGGCATGTATTTGATGTAGTATTATGTTGGAATAAATTACAAAATATGGAGTTGTGAAAAATGTTGTCAAAAATCAGGAGCTGCGGCTTAATGGGAATTGACGGCTACATAGTAGAGGTTGAAACCGATATCGGTAACGGAATCCCCGGGTTTGAGATTGTAGGGCTTGCCGATGTGGCAGTAAAAGAGTCAAAGGAAAGAGTAAAGGCTGCCATCAGGAATTCTTCCTTCGATTTCCCCGTACGAAGGATAACGGTGAACCTTGCACCTGCCAGCAAAAAGAAAGAGGGTTCTTCCTTTGATCTTCCGATTGCCCTGGGGATTCTTTCGGCCACAGGGCAGGTTGATACGCGAGAAATTGAAAAATACCTGTTTATCGGAGAGCTTTCCCTGGACGGAAAATTAAAACCGGTCAACGGAATACTTCCGGTGGCTGTATGTGCTATGCAACAGGGTGTTGAGAATCTCATTCTGCCCTGTGACAACGCCGGAGAGGCTGCAGTGGTAAAAGGATTAAATGTACTGCCCGCCAGAGACCTGGAAGAGGTGGTTGCCCACCTGAATGGATGGAAAAGGATTGAAAGGTATACCGTTGATGTGGATAAGCTGTTTGAAAACAGCATTAATCATGATGTTGACTTTTCGGATGTAAAAGGGCAGGAGAGTGTAAAAAGGGCTTTGGAAGTTGCCGCATCGGGAGGTCACAATTGCCTCATGATAGGCAGCCCCGGAAGCGGGAAAACAATGCTTGCAAGAAGGCTTGCAACTATACTTCCGTCCTTAACTTTTGAAGAAGCCCTGGAGATAACAAAAATCCACAGCATTGCAGGAACCCTTCCTCCAAACACATCCCTGATTACCACAAGGCCTTTCAGAAGCCCTCATCATACAATATCAGAAGCTGGACTGATTGGTGGAGGCAGATACCCTAAACCGGGTGAGATAAGCCTTGCCCATTACGGTGTTCTGTTTCTGGATGAACTTCCGGAATTCGGAAAGCAGACCCTTGAGGTGCTGAGACAACCTCTCGAAGATGGTATGGTTACCATAACAAGGTTCAATACAACACTTACTTACCCTGCAAAGGCCATGCTGATTTGCGCCGCAAATCCCTGCAAGTGCGGATATTATCTTGATCCTTCAAGGCAATGTACATGTACTCCAAGGCAGATACAGCAATATCTCGGACGTTTGAGCGGACCCCTTCTTGACAGGATAGACATGCACATAGAGGTTGCTTCGGTGAAATTTGGAGAGCTCGAGAGCAATATTGCGTCCGAATCTTCCCCGGTCATACGGGAAAGAGTCAACAGGACTAGAAAAATCCAGCTGGAAAGGTATAAAGGCCTTGGGATATATTCCAATTCACAGCTTCAGCCTTCCATGATAAAAAAGTTCTGTAAACTTGACAAAAGCGGAAGGGAGCTTCTTGAGGATGCTTTTGAAAAGCTTGGATTAAGCGCCAGGGCACACAGCAGAATTTTGAAGGTATCCAGGACCATTGCCGATATGGAGGAAAGTGAAGACATAAAAGCGCATCATGTTGCCGAAGCCATACATTACAGGAGTCTTGACAGAAAACTCTGGTTTGGTTGAAAAAAGGAGGAAATATGTTTGAAAAGTTGAAATACTGGATCTGGATGAGCTCCGTGCCGGGTATGGGGGCAAAGAAAAAATATGACCTGGTGAACCATTTCGGCGATCCGGTAAACATCTGGAATTCTTCAAAAAGGGAACTCATGGATGTGCCCTTTTTAACTGAAGAAAACGTTAATGCCCTTCTTGACCGGAATAAGAGGTCTGAAACCATGGGCATAATGGATGCGCTGTACAGAAATGGTATTAAGGCAATTACCATAAAAGACCCCGAGTACCCGGACTGTTTAAGGAATATATATGACCCGCCCATAGTCTTATACTATAAAGGCAGGCTGGAGATCCGGCAGTTATCCATAGCCGTGGTTGGCTCACGAAGAGCAACATATTATGGGAAAAGTGTTGCAGAAAGAATATCGGCAGAGCTGGCCGCCTACGGTATTAACGTAGTAAGCGGAATGGCAAGGGGAATTGATTCAAGCGCCCACAGGGGAGCTTTGAAAGGTGGAGGAAGGACCATCGGAGTTATGGGATGTGGGCTTGACATAGTATATCCTCCTGAAAATAAGGAGCTTGCCGAACGCATAACCGAATCGGGAGCACTGGTATCGGAATATGTACCCGGCACAGCTCCCCTGCCTGCGAATTTTCCGGCAAGAAACAGGATCATAAGCGGAATTTCCCAGGGAGTTCTGGTGGTTGAAGCAGGAGAAAAAAGCGGTTCCCTGATAACCGTCGGGTATGCTCTGGAACAGGGGAGGGAAGTTTTTGCAGTGCCCGGTAATATCAACAGCATCAGCAGCGCAGGTACCAACAGACTGATAAAGGAAGGAGCCAGGCTTGTTACCTCTGCAGAGGATATATTGGAAGAATTTAACCTGATTGATAATCTAAATCAAAAAAAGGAAGGTGAAAGGGTAAAAACTGTTCAGAAATCAATTTTCAGCGCTCTTGATGAAAAGGAAAGAATGATCGCCGAATGCCTGCTGGAAGGGCCGATGCATATTGATTTGCTTGTGAGACAATGCAAAATGGAAATGCAGTCTCTCAACACCACACTGGTAATGATGGAATTAAAAGGTCTGGTGGAAATGCTGCCGGGAAAGCACTACAGGTTGAGGATATAATTTAATTGAAAGATACTGAGTTTTCTTTTAAAATGTATTAATATATGATTGTGATTGTCATAATATTTGATATAAGAGCAAACCTCATTATAAACGCTACATATTTGGAGGAACAAAATGGCTGAATATTTGATAATAGTTGAGTCACCTGCAAAAACCAAAACCATAAGCAAATTTCTCGGCAAGAACTATAAAGTGGAAGCTTCCATGGGCCATGTAAGGGATTTGCCAAAAAGCCAGATGGGGGTTGATATAGAAAATAATTTCGAACCCAAATACATCACTATAAGAGGAAGAGGAGAAGTTATCTCCCGGCTCAAGAAGGAAGCCAAAAACGCAAAGAAAGTTTTCCTTGCCACAGACCCGGACCGTGAGGGAGAAGCTATATCGTGGCATCTGGCCTATCTGCTCAATATTGATGAAAAGGAAAAGTGCAGGATAACATTTAATGAGATAACAAAAAACGCAGTTTTAAATGCATTAAAATCTCCAAGACCGATAAACATGGATCTGGTTGATGCCCAACAGGCCAGAAGAGTACTGGACAGGATTGTGGGATATAAAATAAGTCCCATTCTCTGGGAAAAAGTTAAAAAAGGCCTAAGTGCGGGTAGGGTTCAGTCGGTTGCAACAAGGCTTATTTGCGACAGGGAAGACGAAATCAGCAACTTTATACCCGAAGAATACTGGACCATCACCGCCAGGCTTTCAAAAGCCAAATCCGGGAAAATATTTGAAGCCAGATTTTACGGCACCGATACCGAAAAGATTGAGCTGAAAAATGAAGAACAGGTAAGCGGTATTATTGAGGCTGTTGAGAAAGGCGAGTATATTGTTCAGAAAGTTAAAAAAGGCGAAAAGAGGAAAAACCCTGCACCTCCTTTTATAACCAGCACTTTGCAGCAGGAAGCTTCCAGAAAGCTGGGCTTTACCACCAGGAGGACCATGACGGTAGCCCAACAGCTGTATGAAGGTGTGGAAATAAAAGGTTCCGGCGCTGTTGGACTGATAACATATATGCGTACCGATTCAACCAGGGTTTCTGCTGAAGCCCAGCAGGAAGCAAGAAAGTATATTGAAAGCAGATACGGAGTCCAGTACCTGCCTGCCGAACCCAGAATATACAGCAGCAAATCCTCGGCACAGGATGCTCATGAAGCGATCAGGCCGACAAATGTAATGCTTACTCCGGATTCAATAAAGGATTCATTGAGTTCAGAACAATACAAGCTGTATAAGCTCATATGGGAAAGATTTATTGCAAGTCAAATGGCTTCTGCCGTTTATGACACTTTAAGCGTGGATATAGAGGTCTCAGGGTATATCTTTAAGGCCAACGGATCACAGGTCAGGTTCCCTGGCTTTATGGCAGTCTATACAGAAGGAAAGGATGAAGAATCGAAGGATGAAGATTTAAGGGAAGAAAATATGGATATACCTGATCTTGAGGAAGGAGAAAAACTCAGGCTGAAAAAACTTGAGCCTGAACAGCATTTTACAAAGCCTCCTCAGAGGTATACAGAGGCAACCCTTGTAAAAGCCCTGGAGGAAAAAGGCATCGGAAGGCCCAGTACATATGCTCCCATCATATCAACGATATTGGCCAGAGGTTATGTTGAAAAGGACAAAAAATTCTTGGTTCCGACAGAGCTTGGAAAAATTGTTACCGACATCATGAAGAAGCATTTTGCCGAAATAGTTGATGTGCAGTTTACGGCTCAGATGGAAAAAAAGCTGGACGATATAGAAACGGGACAAAAAAAATGGGTGGAAATAGTAGAAGAATTTTACAGACCTTTTGAGAGGATTCTTAAGGAAGCGAAAGCCAAGATTGACAATGTGGAAATTCCCCAGGAAGTTACTGATATCAAGTGTGAGAAATGCGGAAGGAACATGGTGGTAAAGAGCGGAAGATACGGGAAGTTTCTGGCCTGCTCAGGTTTTCCGGAATGCAGGAATACACGGCCAATTTTAGAGGAAGCAGGCGTTAACTGCCCTCTTTGCGGCGGTAAAGTTCTGGTCAAGAAAAGCAGGAGAGGTAAGAAATATTACGGATGTGAGAACAACCCGCAATGCAGCTTCATGACATGGGATAAACCCCTGGGCGAGAATTGTCCCAAATGCGGAAGCTTTCTTGTGGAAAAATACTCACAGCATAAGCGGTTGATAAAATGCAGCAGTGAAACTTGTGACTATTCCAAAAAGGAGTAAGCCTGTATGCAGAAAATAAAAGGGCATGTTAATGTAATAGGAGCCGGCCTTGCCGGTTGCGAGGCAGCATGGCAGATAGCCAGGCGAGGTATTGACGTAAGGCTTTATGAGATGAAACCACACAAATATTCACCTGCACACAGTCTTGAGACTTTTGCCGAGCTTGTGTGCAGCAATTCACTGCGTTCCGATCAAATTGAGAATGCCGTCGGATTGCTGAAGGAAGAAATGAGGATTCTGGATTCAATCATCATGAAATGTGCCGATCTAACCAGGATACCTGCAGGAGGAGCCCTGGCAGTAGACAGAAAAGGTTTTTCAAAAGCGGTTACCGATATGATAAGAAGCTGCAGGAACATAGAGGTCATCGAAGGAGAAGTAAAAGAACTTCCGGAAGGAAGCATTTCCATCATTGCGACAGGACCTCTTACTTCAACGGCATTTTCAGAGTATCTGGGCAGGATGCTGGGAGAAGACTACCTGTACTTTTTTGATGCGGCTGCTCCCATAGTGACGTATGAATCCATTAATCCGGAAAAAACTTTCAGAGGTTCCCGCTACAACCGGGGTACAGATGACTATATAAATTGTCCCATGAATAAAGAGGAATACGAGCATTTCTGGGAAGAACTGATAAATGCAGAAGTTGCTGATGTCAAAGATTTTGAAAAGAACCTGGTTTTTGAAGGCTGCATGCCCATTGAGACCATGGCAATGAGGGGAAGGGACACATTGAGGTTCGGTCCCTTAAAACCTGTCGGCCTGATAGACCCCTCTACGGGAAAAGAACCTTATGCGGTGGTTCAGTTAAGACAGGATAACAGTGAAGGTACGTTATATAATATGGTCGGCTTTCAGACACGTTTGAAATGGCCGGAGCAAAAAAGGGTTTTCAGGCTGATTCCCGGGCTTGAGAATGCAGAATTCGTAAGATACGGCGTAATGCACAGGAACACTTATATAAACTCTCCAAAGCTTCTCAATCCCGACTACAGCCTCAGAGCCGACAAAAATATATTTTTTGCCGGACAGATAACAGGCGTTGAAGGGTATGTTGAATCAGCAGCCTCAGGATTGGTGGCAGGTATAAATGCTGCCATGTCCATGCTTGGCAGAGAAAGGGTATTTTTCCCTGCGACAACTGCCATTGGAGCTCTGGCAAATTATATTTCCGACAACAGCATAAGGAATTTTCAGCCCATGAATGTTAACTTCGGAATCATGAAAGGGCTGGAAACCCGTATAAAGGATAAAAGAAAAAAGAACCTGGAAATTTCACAAAGAGCCCTTTCGGTTATAAGGGAGATAGCATCCGGCATTTCTGACAGCTTCACTCCTTAGAAGCCCAATGCCCATCTTATATATTTTCGTATTTTATTTTTCATGTTTTGGGGTAAAAAAATGTTGGTACATTCCTAAACGTTACAATTAGTTTACAATTATATTACATTTTTCAGTTGTCTTTTTTGTCGTGTTATGGTAATATTTATCTATAAATGTGGAATATTATGTATTTAAATACAATGTTAAAGAAACAAACACATAAATCACTAATATTTCCAATAAAAGGAGTTGCCATGATCGACAGGATTCTCAACAGAACAAAAATATTGGAAAAAGCTCTTGACGGTGCCTGGCTGCGAAATGAAGTCATCGCTCATAACCTGGCCAACGTAGACACTCCGGGTTACAAAAGGAAAACCGTCAATTTTGAGGAGTATCTCAGCAAAGCTCTGGATGAAAAAAGTTTCAAAGGCAACATGACACATCCCCGTCATATTCCTATTGGTGCAAGCAGGCTGGACAAAATCACATTTAAGGTAACGGAGGAGCACTCATCCTCCGCAGTAAGGCTGGACGGAAACAATGTGGATATAGAAAATGAAATGGCAGCCATGGCCAAAAACACAATACAGTATAACACGCTGATTCAGAGCCTTTCAGGACGCTTCAAGGCTTTGAAGACTGTCATAAGTGAAGGGAGAAGATAGTGTATGGGTTATTTCAGTTCCATTGACATAGGAGCCTCAGCCCTTACCGCGCAAAGGCTGCAGATGGATTTGATAGCACAAAACATTGCCAATGCAAATACCACGCGCACCGAACACGGTACGCCTTACAGAAGAAGGGTGGCAATATTTGAAGAACGTACCCTTAAGGCTCCGTTTTCACGTTACTTATCCGAAAGCAGCAGGAAAATGCTTGCTGACAACGGTGTAAGGGTGGCAAGAATAGTAGAGGATCCGTCGCCTTTCAACAGGGTTTACGATCACGGTCATCCTGATGCAGGACCTGACGGCTATGTCCTGATGCCAAACGTAAATATTATAACCGAAATGGTAAATATGATTGCCGCCAACAGGGCTTATGAGGCCAATGTTACATCCATAAACACATCCAAGAGCCTTGCCCTTAAGGCACTTGAAATAGGAAGATAATTTTTGAACGGAGGAAGTTATGGCAGTGAATACAATCAGCGGAATAAATCCCGTTTTTTCGAACATTTCCATTGGAGAAAATTCAAAAGTCAATCAGGGGACAGCCAATTTACCGTTTTCAGAAATTTTCAGAAATGCCTTGGAAAATGTCAGCAGGTTGGAGTTGGAATCCCAGGCTTTGGCAAACGCTTTTGCGTTAGGTAAGACCGACAACATACACCAGGTTATGATCGCTGCAGAAAAGGCCGATATTGCCCTGCAGTTCACCTTGCAGATCAGAAACAAGATTTTGGACGCATACAACGAAATCATGAGGATGCAAATATAAAAATAAAATAATGCCGAACTTTTTAAACCCACTTTGCCAGGAGACTTTTTACAAATGAAATTTTCTTTTTAAGATATATTGCAGGCAGGGGTTGATACTTAGAAAAAGATTTGATCTCCTGCTGACTGATTTCTACTAATGATAATACCTGCTGAAAGGGGTGCTAAACATACATGCCTGAAGTGTTTACACGGTTGCAGAGGCAGCTTGCAGAGTATTGGAAGAAACTGGAGAAGTCACAAAAGATCCGTATCTACATTACCTCTGTAATAGTAGTCATTTCCATCGCCGCCGGGATATTCATGATGACCCGGCCCAATCATGTGGTTCTCGTCAGAAATGCCGACCCTAAAGAAATCAAAGAAATGCAAACCATCCTGGATAAGAGCGGTATCTGGAATGATGTTAGAAACGGAAACCTTATTGTCAATGCCAAGGACAGTGACAGAGCCCACTTCGAGTTAGGGGCTGCAGGTTACCCTAAGGGCGGCATGACTTTTGCAGATGCATTTCAGCTCATAGGATTCAATACCACCAACGATGATAAAAAGCAAATCTGGAGTCAATATCAAAAAGCCAGCCTGGAGGCTCAACTTGAGATGTTTGAGGATGTGGAAGACGCAAAAGTTGAGCTTGCCATCCCTGAAAAATCCTTTTTTCTGACTCGTGACGGAGAGGAACAGAAACCTTCAGCTGCAGTAACCATAGTGCCTAGGGGAGGCAGCATTAAACCCAGCCAGGTGGAAGGCATAGTGATGATTGTTTCAAGGAGCGTTGTAGGATTGGACCCGGAAAATATAGTTGTGGTTGATAACCACGGGAATGTCTACAACAACAAGGCAGTGGACCAGGTGGCTGAAGCTACCAACACCCAGTTTGAAATGCAGCTCAAGGTTAAGAACATGCTGGAAAAGAACGTAAGGGATATGTTCAGCGGCCAGTTTGACAGCTTTGATGCCATAAGGGTTGTGGCAAATCCCGTGCTGGATTTTAACAAACAGAAATCCCAGATACAGGATGTTACTAACGGAACAGGTCTGGACGGAGGAGCTCTTATAAGCCAGCATACCATAAAGGAAGAGCTTACCAACGGTACCATGGATTCAGCAGGTGCTCCTGGTCTGGACAGCAATCCCGGTGATATAAATTCTCCTTCATATCAAATTGCAACAGGAGAAAACGGTAATTATAAAATGACCGAAACAATGCAGAATTTTGATTATAAAAGGATATTTACCGAAGAGGAAAAAGCCCTGGGCGTCATGGATGCTGAAAAATCATCCATGACCGTGACACTTCTTTACGGAAACAGGGTACAGGACGACAGCCTTATAACCGAAGAACTCATGAACCAGATAAAGATGGATGTAAGCCGAGCCACGGGAATTCCTGTTCAAAACATCTCCGTAAGCAAGTATAAGCAAGCTGCACCTCAGGTTTACCAGCCTACCCTTTCAGATAAGGTGAGAAATCTTGTGGAAACTTACGGATTCCTTGCATTAATGGTGTTACTGACAATTGCCCTTATGGCTACAGTCCTCATCAGGAGGAAACAAGCAGAAGAACCTGCGCTTGAACTGGCTGCGGCAGGTATGGAAGCAGTGCCCACCGGAGTGGAACTTGCCACCGAAGAAACCTCTGAAACTTTGCCCGAAATAGATTTGGAGGAGAAATCGGAGGTTAAGAAGCAAATCGAAAAACTGGTAAAACAGAAACCGGAGGCTGTTGCACAGCTTCTCAGAAATTGGCTTTCAGAGGACTGGGACTAAAAAGGAGTGGTAATTTTGGCAAGAGGGCACACAGTAAAAAGTGAACGTACCGGCAGGGAAAAAGCTGCAATGTTGCTGATTACACTGGGACCTGAAAAATCAGCGGAAATATTCAAGCATTTAAAGGAAGAGGAAATAGAGCAGCTGACGCTTGAAATAGCCAATATCAGGACTGTGACTCCCGAAGAAAAGGAAAAGGTTCTTGAAGAGTTCTATCAAATATGCCTTGCACAGGAATATATTGCAGAAGGCGGAATTGACTATGCCAAGGAGATACTGGAAAAAGCCCTTGGCACTCAGAAAGCCCTTGAGATCATAAACAGGCTGACGGTTTCTTTGCAGGTAAGACCTTTTGACTTTGTCAGAAAAGCCGATCCTTCTCAGCTTTTAAACTTCTTACAAATGGAGCATCCCCAGACAATAGCCCTGATACTGGCTTATTTAAAACCTGTTCAGGCAGCTACCATTCTTGCTGCCCTTCCTCCTGACAAGCAGGCGGATGTTGCCAGGAGGATTGCTACCATGGACAGGACCTCTCCTGAAGTAATAAAGGAAGTGGAAAGGGTACTTGAAAAGAAGCTTTCCGCTCTTGTCACTGAAGATTTCACGGCTGCAGGAGGAGTGCAATCCATTGTGGACATACTTAACTCGGTGGACAGGGGTACAGAAAAGCACATCATGGAAGCCCTTGAAATTGAGGATCCGGATTTGGCTGAAGAGATCAAGAAGAGGATGTTCGTATTCGAAGATATACTTACCCTGGACAATCGTTCCATACAGAGATTCCTCAGGGAAGTTGACAACAATCTGCTCGCCCTGGCATTAAAAGGTGCCACCGAAGATGTTCGCAACGTTATTTTTGCAAACATGTCCAAACGCCTTGCTGAGATGATAAAGGAAGATATTGAGTTCATGGGACCTGTAAGGCTTAAGGATATTGAAGAGGCCCAGCAGAAGATCGCAAACATCATACGCAAGCTTGAGGATGCAGGCGAGATTATTATTTCCAGAGGAGGAGGGGATGAAATAGTTGTCTAATCGAGTACTGAAAAACTACCAGGTCAGCTTGGGTAAACCATTTTATATAAAATCCACTTTCAACTATGAGCCACCGGACAGGCATCCTGATGAAATCCAGGAGAAGTCCTGCGATATCATGAAAGAGGAAACGGCAGACTACACCGGCATTCTGGAAGCTGCCCGCAAGGAAGCGGAGTACATAATTGAATCGGCAAAGGCAGAGGCATCGAAAATTAAAGCCAGGGCGGAAAAGGAAGCTGCAATCAGAGCAGCTGACATAGAAAAGGAAGCAGCTGAAAAGGGATACAGGCAAGGTGTCCAGGAAGCACAGAACCTATATGAAAGTATTTTGCAGGAAGCTCAGTCAATCAGGGAACAGGCAAAGGCAGAATACCGGCAGATGATGGAAGGCTTGGAAAGGGATTTTGTGGAGATAGTCCTTGCAATTGCCAGGAAAGTTATCGGAGAAGAAATCAGGCTTAACAAGGAAAACATTTTGCTTTTGATAAAGCACGCATTTGAAAAGTGCACAAATAAAGATGAAATTATTCTTAAAGTTTCGGCTTCCGATTATGAATATGTCATGAAAAACAGGGATAAGCTCCTGAAGATGCTGGAAGGAGCCGAAGTTATCGAAATAAAGAAGGATCCGCATCTTAAGGATGCCTCGTGCATACTGGAAACTCCCCTTGGAAGCGTTAATGCAGGGGTTGAAACCAAGCTTGAAATGATTGAAGAAGAGTTTCTGAGAGCCGTAGGCGGATAAAATCCATCATGCGGACACATGACAGGCAGGGATTTCAATGATCAGCATAGGGGTCGAAAAGTATTTCAATATACTAAAGAATAACGATTTTATACAATACACAGGAAAGATTTCCAGAGTAGTGGGCCTTACCATAGAATCCAACGGACCGGAAGTTACAGTAGGAGATCTTTGCACCATTGACATGGGAAAGGGAAAAGAACCTCTTTATGCGGAAGTGGTAGGTTTCCGTGAAAACAAGGTCCTTCTTATGCCTCTTGGTGAAATGAGCGGAATAGGTCCCGGCAACGTTGTAACCGCTGTGGGAGAAAGCCTTAAAGTAAAAGTGGGAGAAAAGCTCACTGGAAGGATCATTGACGGCCTTGGCAATCCTATTGACAACAAGGGAAGCCTACAATGTGACCAGCTCTATCCGGTGTCTAATAATCCCCCCCATCCCCTTAAGAGAAAAAGAATCACTGAACCATTACCTCTGGGAATAAAGGCTATTGATGGGCTTTTGACCGTGGGTAAAGGACAGAGAGTGGGGATTTTTGCCGGCAGCGGAGTAGGAAAGAGTACTCTTTTGGGTATGATAGCAAGAAACACAAAGGCCGACATCAACGTGATAGCCCTTATAGGTGAAAGAGGCAGGGAAGTCAGGGAATTTATAGAGAAAGACCTTAAGGAGGACGGGCTCAAACGGTCTGTGGTGGTGGTGGCAACATCCGATCAGCCTGCACTGGTAAGGGTGAAGGCTGCAATGCTGGCCACTGCAGTGGCTGAATATTTCAGGGATCAGGGGAACGACGTATTGCTACTGATGGATTCATTGACCCGTTTTGCCATGGCTCAAAGGGAAATCGGTCTGGCTACCGGTGAACCTCCTGTATCCCGCGGATATACCCCTTCTGTGTTTGCCATCATGCCTAAGCTTCTTGAAAGAGCCGGATGCTCGGAAAAGGGTTCCATCACAGGCCTTTACACGGTCCTTGTGGACGGAGACGACCTTACCGAACCGGTTACCGATACAGCAAGGGGAATACTTGACGGACATATTGTCCTTTCAAGAAAACTAGCAAATAAAAACCAATATCCTGCCATTGACGTATTGGCAAGTATAAGCAGGGTTATGAACGACATTGTTTCAGAAAGGCATAAAAAGATTTCAAACGAGATAAAAAAGAACATGGCCATTTACGCCGAATCCGAAGACCTGATCAACATAGGGGCGTATGTAAGGGGAAGCAATCAGAAGATAGATTATGCCATTGACGTCATTGAAAATATCATCGATTTTATCCGGCAGGAGATCCACCAGAACTTTACCTTTGATGAGATACGGTCAATGATGGAGAAGGTACTGAAATAAACTTTGAGCAGGTGTGAAAATGGCAAAATTCGTTTTCAGGCTTCAACCTGTACTAAAACTAAAAATACAACTGGAAGATCAGATGAAAAATGAGCTTGGGAAGTCCATACGAAAGCTGGAGGATGAGAAGAGGATCCTCAGGCTTATTGACAACGAAAAGGAAAAAAATATCCATATGTTTAATTCAGTTTCCATGCAGGGAATTGCCGCAGGAAAGCTAAGAGATTACAGTACATATATTTCACTGCTTCAGGACAGGATGAAAAAGCAGAAAGAAAATGTAAATCAGGCACAAAAAAATGTCGATAAAAATAGAGAAAAACTGGTTAAGGCCGTTCAGGAAAGAAAGATGATGGAAAAGCTAAAGGAATACAAATACCAGGATTTTCTCACCGAACAACAAAAGGAAGAACAGAAGCTTAACGATCAGTTTACAAGCTTTAAGTTTAAGGAAGTTAAATCAGATTTTTAAACCGGATCATTTGATGAATTTTTAATCGGAGCAATTTAACAGGTTTTGCTGATCCAAATCATTTAATGAAAACCATTTAACATTATTATTTTACAGAGGAGAAATATGGCTAATCTGAGAATGAACAAAAAAGAAGCAAGAGAAAAAAACAATCGGGTAAATACCTATTCCAATAAAGAAAAAAGAGATAAGGGCGGGATTCTGTTTACCGTTCTTGCCTTTGCTACGGCAATTACGGTTATGGCAGTTGTTTTTTTCGGGACCTTTTTTCTTATCATGCGCAACAACATCAACGGCCTTGGTGAAAGGTACAGGGACAGTCTTAAAAACGTCCCTGTTTTAAGGCTGGCATTGCCTGAAGCTCCTGATCCTGAAGATCCAAGGTATATGTCGGAAAGTGAGCTGAGAGACAAATACAACGAATACAGGGAGTTAAACAAGAACCTTAAGGAACAGCTGAACAATGCTGAAAAAACCATAGCTGAACTTCAAAAGTACAAAGATCGTGAAGATTCCATGATAAAAGAAATCCAGCAATTAAAGAGCCAGCTTGAAGAGGAAAAGGCAAAACTTGAGAACGAAAGAAAACAGCTGGAAGAGGACAGGAACAGATTCAGTGAGATGGTAGCCGGAGAGGACAAACAGGGTTTCAGGGAGTTTTTTGAAAAAACATACGGTGAAACCGCCCAAAAAATATATGCCGATATTATTAAGGAAGAAAAAATAAGCCGGGAGGTTAAAGAATTTGTACAGAAATATGAAGTAATGGATTCGTCCGATGCAGCTGCAATCCTGGAGGAGCTTTCCAAAAGCAATATGGATCTTGTGGTGGAAATTTTGAAAAATATGAAAAGGGATGCATCCGCAGCCATAATGGCTGAAATGAGCCCCTCTGTCGCAGCACAGGTCACTGAGAAGCTTTCAAGGGAGTATTTGCCGAATGATACCCAAAATGATACACAGAATGATGCTCAAGGTGATTCGCAGAACAATACCTGAAACAACGAAATGATTCACAAAATGGCACCTGAAAAGAAGATAATACCTAAAATAAAAAGATGGTTCCCAAAATAAAAAATGGTGCCAGGACAACAAATAGATTTCAAAACGCCTGATGACTTAAATGTGGAGATTTCTGATGATATAAACCGAAAGGTTTATATAAATAAATATCTGAGGAAGGAGGTGAAAAAATGAATTTGAAAATAGGAATTCCGGACATGACGTCACTTGAGGCATTTCAGGTTAAGGCGCCAAGGGAAAGGGAAGTGGTAAAAGATACATCAACAGGTTTTAAGGATTTCTTAAAGAGAGCAACAAACAGATTGCCCGGGGAAAGTTCCCAGCCTGTAAGGAGAGGGTTTCATCCGAAAGAGGCAAATTCACTGAAGAATGTGAAAGACCAAGATACAGAAAGTGATTTTGATTCTCCTCTGAAGAGGATGGCAAGTGCTTTGGGAATAAGCATTGAGGATTTCCTGAAACTCTTGCAGATGGCAGACTTAAAACCCGGGGAGCTTTTGGACCCTCAGCAGTCAGATGATGCCGCAGAGAAGCTGTTAGAATTCCTTGACCTCACCCACATCCGGCAAAGCAGCTTCCTGAATACTTTGGCCATGTCCTCCGCGGTTGCAATGACAAAGGATGGTATCTCCGGTGACCTGCAGGCCATCAGTCAACCTTCGCGAATGGATTTGCAGGACCTGATGGTTTCAGAACCCGTATCGGGAAAAGATACTGAAGAAATTTGGGCAAAGATTGAAGCCAGGCTTAAGGAAATGGAAGGCACAAGCACCGGGCATGATATCCATTTATCTGAAACCGACGCAGGAGAAACAGCTTATATAAATGAAGAGAATTTCAACGGAGAGCTGATTGGCCAAGAAACCCCGGGAATGATTCATCTCGATACAGGCTTTGAAAGGATGAATGTGGCCGGGAAAGGCATGCAAGAAGGAACAGCTGCCGGGGAAAATTCCTTTGACAGAGCCCATTACGAAGGTGAAACAACCGATGTTTGGTATATGACCGCAAGCAACAGCAGCGGTGAATCCGGCGTGGCTGACGGCATACAAGATACTCTTCAAATACCGGTTGTACAAGGCCCGCAAAAGGGAGAGGAGGAATCAAACGGCAGCGAAATAGTGCCTGATATCCGGGTGATAGGCAATGTGACCGGACATCACTTCAGGATTCAGGATAGTTCAGCCTCATACAGGCCTGTTGATATAACAAAGTATGACATTATCAGCCAGGTTGCAGATAAGGTAAAGGTTTTGCTGAGCCAGGAAAAATCAGAAATGGTTGTAGACTTAAAGCCTGATTTTCTTGGAAGGCTGTCGTTGAAGGTTGTTACCGAGAGAGGAATGGTATCGGCTCAATTTATAGCCGAATCACAGCAGGTTAAGGAGATACTTGAAGGAAACATGCAGCTTCTTAAGGATGCCCTGGAAAAACAAGGATTTAGCGTACAGGAATTCAACGTATCGGTAGGACAGAACCAGACCGGCACCTCGGGAAACAATGCTGCTTACAGCCAAAGCAGGGAATTCAGGAGAATAAGGGCTGAATTTCCGGCAACAGGGGTTTTATCGTACATGAATATGAACGGTTTGGAAAGGATTACGGGTGACAACCCTTATTTGCTAAGCGGTAACAGTATCGATTTAACAGCATAAAAGGAGGTGAAAGAATGACGGTAGGCGCTGTTGGAAACCAAAAAACAATTGAAGAAATAATTACAAGGGGGGCCACGCCGACAAGGGAAGTCAGCTCGGATGGTCTTGGCAAGGATGATTTTCTTAATTTGCTTATTACTCAGCTGAGGTACCAGGATCCCCTGAATCCGGTGGATGACAAGGAGTTTATAAGCCAGATGGCCCAGTTTAGTTCTCTGGAACAAATGCAGAATATGAACAGGAACCTACTGAAGTACCAGGCCTATGCTCTTTTAGGCAAATATATAACGGCAAATGTTGTTGACACTGCTACCCAGGCATCCAAAACCGTCGAAGGCGAAGTGACCAGCGTAAAAATATCCGGAAGCAAGGTTTATGCGGTAGTCGGGAATACGGATGTACCTGTTGACGATATTGTAAATGTGGCAGACCCTTCAGATATATACCCATCGGATATATTAAAATATGCTCATATTATAGGCATGAAGGCAAAAGGTTTTGTCTACAGTTATGAAAACGGGGATCTGGTTGCAGTAAACGGAGTCATAGATTCGATACTAAGAGGAGTATATGAGGATTATGCCGTAATGAACGGTGTTGAGGTGGAAATATCAGGTGTAATAACCGACACGCCTTCAGCCGATCCTGATTTCATTAAAAATTATCTGGAGGCAAACCTGGGCAGCCAGATACAGGTTGAAATAGCAGACAGAGTACGCAATACCAAGGTCCCTGTTACTGCAGTCCTAAGAAGCTTTGACATCCTTGACGACGGAACTGTAAAGGCTGTGGTTGATAAACTGAATGTTCCTCTTGATAGCATCATCGCTATTGAGCAAACCGAAGCAGGCGGAAAGCAAGATGAAGAATAGTGAGGCACATGATAAGAAATTGCCGGAAAAGGTGGTTCTATGGTAATTAACAACAGGTATTTCAATCACGTAAACAGGACAGCAGGAACCCAAAACATACAGGCACCTCAAAAGGCTGTATCCAATCCCGGAGGATTTAATGGGATCCTGAAGGATAAGATGGAGCAAAGCTTTTCCATCAAATTTTCAAAACATGCTGAATTAAGGATGCAGTCCCGCAACATACATCTTTCACAGGATCAGAAGGAGAAGTTGAAAAATGCAGTGGCAAAAGCTGAAGGCAAAGGAGTGAGGGATACCCTGGTCCTTCTGGATAACATGGCGTTTGTTGTAAATGTTAAGAACAAAACGGTAATTACGGCAGTGAACAGAAATGAATTAAAAGAAAACGTGTTCACCAACATCGATGGTGCTGTGTTCACCTGATTAAACAATAAGTAATTCAGTAATCCGAAACTGAGTAATACGCAGCCGGACCCTTCCGGGAGGCTGCCTATTCCGGACTGACTGAAGGAATAGATAATTTTCAGAATACGGAAATAGGTCAAACCGAAGGAGGTCGTTTACCATGATGAGAGCAATGTTCTCAGGAGTTTCCGGTCTTAAGGCCCATCAGGTCAGGATGGACGTCATAGGTAATAATGTGGCAAATGTAAACACGGTAGGTTACAAATCCGGAAGAGCTACATTTGCGGAAATCTTCTCCCAAACTTTAAGAGGTGCCAGCGCTCCTGATTCAGCAAGCGGCAGGGGAGGTACCAATCCAATGCAGGTAGGTCTGGGAATCGATGTAGGGGCGATAGACACCATAATGACCAGAGGTAGCGTGCAGAGGACCGATAATCCAACCGATTTGTCAATAGACGGAGAAGGATTTTTCATTGTTAAAGGCGGCGCAGGTGATACATACAAGTTCACGCGGGCCGGGAATTTTACCATAGACAAACTTGGCAACCTGGTAACGGCAAACGGGCTTTATGTATATGGCTGGCATGAATATACGCGCAACAGCGACGGAACATACACGTTCAATACCGAAAGGGACGCTGAGCCGTTAAACTTTTATTATGATGATTACAACAAGAACAAGAGAATAATTCCTGCAAAGCAAACCGATACAGCTGTTTTTGCAGGCAATCTTGATGCCACCGATGCTGTTATAGACCCGGCTGATGTTGCCACAACCGATCCCCACTTCAAGGTTCCGGTAATAGTTTATGACGCCCTGGGCAACAGCTACAAGCTGGACCTTAAGTTCTGGAAAACGGGGGTAGATCCCGGTACAAGCACCACATGGACCATCCAGGTTGAGGGAGCGGGAGTCACAACCCAGCTGTCGTTGGTCGACGGTTCAGGGACTGCAGGCACACAGGAAATTACATTTGATAACAAAGGCAACATTACAGGAGACAGCACTTTTATACTTAACGTGGCACCTAATACAGCTACCCAAACGGCCGGTGTGGAGCCGTTTGACATAACTCTCGACCTTAGCAAGTTAACCATGTATGCTGCGGACAGTTCGGTAAAAGCTACGGATGTAAACGGATACACAACCGGAAAGCTGGTAACCTTCATTATTGATTCAAAAGGTGTAATAACAGGAATATATGACAATGGACAGCAACAACCCCTTGGACAGATTGCTCTTGCTTATTTTGACAACCCTGCCGCGCTCCAGAAGGTGGGAGACAACATGTTCATGGAGACCACAAACTCCGGAAGTTTTACCGGCAAAGGTTTTGTACCGGGTTCTGAAGGTGTTGGAGCTCTCAGCCCCGGAACTCTGGAAATGTCAAATGTAGACCTTTCACGGGAATTTACCGATATGATCATAACCCAGAGGGGCTTTCAGGCAAACAGCAGAATCATCACGGTTTCCGACGAGATGCTCCAGGAACTTGTAAATCTCAAAAGATAGCATATTTTTAGGTCCGTGAGCCTGTTTTAAGGCTCACGGACGTTATGGCAAAAATTTACATAAAATGGAAATTACCTATTGAGTTTTTGGGGTAAACATAATATGATTAGGTTAACCAAGCTAAACGGGTCGAGTTTTGTCTTAAATTGCGAATTGATAGAAACTGTTGAGGAAACACCTGATACGGTTATTTCGACAATTAACGGTAAAAAATACGTAGTTTTGGAAAGTGTTGATGAAATTATACAAAAGGTGATACAATATAAGGAAAGTGTGAGAATGGTTGACAGATTGAAGTGACTTAATTGAGCATTATTGGCAACTTAATTGGGCATTATTATCCGAAAAGTAAAGGGGGCACATAATTTGGAGAGAAAAGGCATAATCTTCATACTCCTGCTGATAGTAGCTGTATTGACGCTGACAGTGGCGATAATGGCAGGATATCTCCTGGTTGCCGGATCAGCTCCACAAAACGGAACTACAGCTATGCAGCAGACAGAAGTTGTTCCTGATATAAAAGATCTTGGATTTGTCCCCATATTTCAGGACAGCCAGTATTTTAACCTTAAGATCGATGGAAGCGGAAAACCTGCGGTTATTGAGATAAAAGCCGAACTGGTATATCTGAAAAATGCAAAGGTGAAGGACCTTGAAACCAAAATCACCTCCTCCATGGGAAAGATCAGGGAATTAATAGGCGCATATTTTATGCAGATGACACTGGAGGATGCCAGCAAGCCTGAAACCATTGAGGTTGCCAAAAAGGAACTGACCGCGCAAATAAATGATCTGCTTAATTCAGGTGAGAAAGTAAAAACCAATATTGTCTGGACCATCAACTTTGACAGATGGTTTTATGCTGTATAAGCATTTATGATGGAATTTACCCAGCTATTTTAGTAGCTGACCATAAGGAGGTGGTCATGTATTGGGTGATATTTTATCGCAGGAAGAAATAAATGAGCTGATAAAGGCTTTAAGCTCCGGAGAACTGGATGTGGAACAGATACAGACCGCAAAGGAAGAAAAAAAGATAAAAAGCTATAATTTCAGGAAACCTGAAAAATTTGCAAAAGATCATTTAAAGACCTTGCAGTTTATCCATGAGAATTATGCCAGGATAATATCTTCTTTCCTTACCGGTTATCTGAGGACCCTTGTGCAGATAGAGCTTGTTGCAGTGGAGTCCATGCTATACAGCGATTTCAGCAATTCAATCGCAAATCCCATTATACTGGGCATGATAGACTTTACTCCTCTTTCGGGACAGATAATACTGGCCATGGAACCTGCAGTCTCCTATGCGCTTATTGACCGCATCCTGGGAGGGAAAGGCACATCCATGGACAAGGTAAGGGAGTTTACTGAAATAGAACTGGCCATTATAGACAGAGTTATAATTCAGCTGATAAATCTTATGAGAGAGCCCTGGGAGAATGTCATTTCAATCAGGCCAAGGCTTGAGAAAACCGAAACAAACGCCCAATTTGCCCAGGCAATCAGCCCTAACAGCACGGTTGCACTTGTTACCCTGAATGCTGTTATAGGCGAGACCAGGGGAATGATCATCATTTGTTTGCCCCATGATGTAATTGAGCCGGTCTTGCCCAAGCTGAGCACAAGGCTTTGGTTTACAAAAATGGAGAAGGAAATAACAAATGAATCCAGGGATATGATGGAAAGCAAAATAGCCAATACATATGTGCCGGTAAGAGCCGTCCTGGGATCAACTTCCATTACCGTAGCCGATTTTCTTGAACTTCAGGTGGGAGATGTGATACCCATTGATACCCGCGTTGACGGTGATGTAAATGTGCTTGTAGGAGATCTGTTAAAGTTTAAGGGAAAAGCGGGTGTAAAGAAAAACCGTATAGCCGTAAAGATTACCGAAATTATACGAGAGGAGGATGAATAATTTGGGAGACATGCTTTCGCAGGCGGAAATAGATGCTTTGCTAAAAAACGCCGCACTGGACGACATTAAGAACAGTAACCCGGAGATCCCGGGAAATGAGCTTTCTGATATTGAAATAGATGCTCTTGGAGAAATCGGAAACATCAGCATGGGCACTAGTGCCACCACCCTGTCCACGTTGCTTGGCCAAAAGGTTACCATAACCACTCCCAGGGTAAGCATTACCACCTGGGATCAGCTGGCAGAAGAGTATCCAATACCGTTCGTGGCAGTTAAGATTGAATATACCGAGGGTCTGAAAGGGTCTAACCTTTTGATAATAAATGAAGAAGACGTAAAGATCATTACCGATTTAATGATGGGCGGTGACGGTACCAATATTTCGGGGGAATTAAACGAACTGCATTTAAGCGCAATCAGCGAAGCAATGAACCAGATGATAGGTTCTTCGGCGACATCCATGTCTTCAATGTTCGGCAAGCGGATAGAGATTTCACCGCCAAGTGCCTTTGTGATACATTTTGACTCACCCAACAAGCAGTTCGTGCAAGACAGTACCGAGGTCATCGTAAAGGTTGCTTTCAGCATGGTTGTGGGAAACCTGATCGACAGCGAAATAATGCAGCTGTTACCCATATCATTTGCAAAGAATCTTGTAAATAACCTGCTGGGACTGGATGAAGAGCCTGGGAAAGACAGTCAGGCTTCCATGGAAGAATCAGCCGGGAAGCAGCCGTCAGGGGAGAGTATACCTTACCAGCAGTCCATCCACCAGGCTCAGCCGCCGACACCCCAGGGAACGGCGTATAATCATGAATCCAGGTACATGCATCAAAATGTGTCTCCTCAGGATATGCAGCGGCATGATATGAGCTATGCACCTGATGGAGCGGTAAAACATACATTTGGAGACATAAACGACAACAGAAGACCGGTTAACGTACAACCGGCACAGTTTGAGGCTTTTGATGATAACAATGTACAGACCGAGAAGGAAAATATAAGCCTGATAATGGATGTTCCTCTTGAGGTTACCGTTGAACTGGGCAGAACCAGGAAGCTTATCAGGGAAATACTTGAGTTTGGAACGGGGTCGATTATAGAGCTTGATAAACTGGCCGGGGAACCGGTAGATATCCTGGTCAACGGAAAACCCATTGCAAAAGGTGAAGTAGTTGTGATTGATGAAAACTTCGGCGTAAGAATTACAGATATCGTTCAGCATTCAAAAAGGTTATAGTTGAAAATTTGAAATACTTAAACCTTCAACTTACAACTTACAAATTACAACTAACAACTTATTAAGGAGAGGAATGACCGATGGGTAAACGTATTCTGGTTGTTGATGATGCTGCTTTTATGAGGATGATGATAAAGGATATTCTGAACAAGAACGGATATGAAGTGGTAGGCGAAGCTGAAAACGGCGCAAAGGCAGTTGAGAAATACAGGGAACTGTCTCCTGATCTTGTAATCATGGATATCACAATGCCTGAGGTGGACGGTATAACTGCGGTCAGAGAGATTAAGAAGCTGGATGCCAATTCCAAAATCATAATGTGTTCAGCTATGGGACAGCAGGCAATGGTTATCGAATCCATACAGGCAGGAGCCAGGGACTTTATTGTGAAGCCTTTCCAGGCCGACAGAGTTGTTGAAGCAGTAAGGAAAGCCATCGGATGAAATTAATAAACCGGGTGCGGATTGTCGTAAAGGCATGGCTACCGATAAGAGGCAGGGTCTTAAATGCTGGAATTCTTATTTGAAATGTTTACGGTAATCCTGGTATTGGGTGCCGTTATATTTCTTTCGTATATAGTAACCCGTTACATAGGGGAAAAAGCCAAAAACGCCATGAAGGGAAGATACATAAGTATAGTTGAAACTCTCAGCCTGGGCGTGGATAAAAGAATTCACCTTGTCAAGGTTGGAGAACAATACATTCTTATTGCTTCATCGGGCAAGAACATCCAGTTTCTGACAAAGGTGGACCTGGATAATATAGAGAATCAGGAAACTGAAGAAGCAAGCAATGCTTTTAATTTCAGGAGCGTTCTTGAAAAATATGCTCAAAACCTTATGGCAAAAAAGAACCAGCCACAGGAAAAAGAAGCCCATACCGAAAATACACAGGATAAAAACGTTTTTAAAAGCAATCTTGCACGCATAAAGGCACTTACAGATAAAATTGCACCTAAAGACAACAGCGATGGGGATGAAAAAACCAATGAAAAATAAGAAATATCTGATTCAAATATTGTTGGTAATTGCAGTAGTGGTTCTGCAGGCGGTTGCGGCAAATGCTGAACCGATAATATCAATAGATTCCGAGGGAATTACCATTGGAACACCGGATAACCCTCAGGAATTTTCCTCCAGCGTACAAATACTGCTTTTGCTTACAATTCTTTCATTGGCCCCATCGATACTCATAATGATGACATCCTTTACAAGGATAATCATTGTGTTGTCAACCTTAAGAAATGCATTGGGTACTCAACAGATGCCTCCAAATCAGGTTTTGATTGGATTGGCTTTATTTCTGACATTTTTTGTCATGATGCCTGTAACAACCGACATAAATGAAAATGCCATACAACCTTTTTCAAAAGGAGAGATCAGCCAGCAGGTAGCTATTGACAGGTCTTCGGATATTATTAAAGGATTTATGCTGAAACAAATAAGCGATGAGGAAGACCTGGCGTATTTTGCCTCCCTTGCAGGTATAAGGCTACCGGTGGAAAAAGAGACTCTCCCTCTCAGGGTTGTTATACCTGCATTTTTGATAAATGAACTTACAACTGCATTCAAGATAGGATTTATCATATATCTACCGTTTTTGGTAATTGATATGGTGGTGGCCAGCACCCTGATGTCAATGGGTATGATGATGCTGCCACCTGTTATGATATCCCTTCCGTTTAAAATAATGCTGTTTGTGCTTGTAGACGGATGGGATCTTGTAATAAAGTCACTGGTAAACACATTTGCAAGGTAAACCGGTACAGGCATTCGTATGGTAAACCTGTGTAAGAATTAGTAAGGTAATCTTATATAAGCATTCATAGGGTAAAACTTATTTAGGCATTCGTAAGATAAACTGATAAGAGCATTTTAAGGTAAAAAGCATGTATTGAATTGCCGGAGGTGAATACAGGTTGGATCAGGGCACGGTTATAAATCTTGCTCAGAATACCATTATGTCCATACTCAAGGTTTCTGCCCCCTTGCTTTTGGTCAGCATATTGGTAGGTTTGGCAGTAAGCGTTTTTCAGGCTACCACGCAGATTCATGAACAGACACTTACTTTTGTTCCCAAAATTATTGCCATCATGGGAGCAGTGCTGATATTTGGGGCATGGATGCTCAGGGTGCTTATGGAATTTACGAGAAACCTATACCTGAACATAAACCAGTTTATTGGATGAAACTTAAGTAACCATTAAGGATCTTTAAAGAAAGGATTTTGAGTTCAAAAAGAAGGCTGTTGCCGGGAAAGGCTATTGAATCTGGACAATGTGAGGTGTGAAAACTGGCGATTCCATTGGATGACCTGATAATCAGAGCTGAAGTGTTTCTGCTGATTTTTGTCCGAATGACGGGACTTTTTGTAGTGGCACCTATATTCGGGCGAAGAAACATACCTTCATATCTAAAAATAGGTTTTTCATTTATGCTTGCGTTGATAGTGGCCAACACCCTGGAACAGCCGGACCCTGGCAGCATAAGCAACTTTGTCGGTTATGCCTTTGTAATAATAAAGGAATTTTTGGTGGGTATGGCTTTGGGATTTGTTTCGTACCTGATCTTTACGGCGGTTTACCTGGCGGGGCAGATAATAGATACTAAGATCGGATTCGGAATGGTGAATATATTGGATCCCGTAAGCAATATACAGGTACCTGTTACAGCCAACCTGTATTTCACCGTGAGCATGCTGGTGTTCCTGATGTTGAAGGGACATCACATGCTGATTAAAGCTCTTTGTGACAGCTTTTACCTGATACCCATAGGAAAAGCTGTATGGACGGATGGTCTCACCGCACAGGTGGCCAGGACGTTTTCCGATGTCTTTATACTGGGACTTAAGATAAGCGCACCAATAATTGCAACCATCCTTGTTACCGATGTGGCCCTTGGAATAATATCAAGGACCGTACCGCAGATAAACGTGTTTTTCGTGGGAATGCCTGTAAAGATACTGCTCGGGATGGTAGTGATGATTCTGACAATACCTTTGTTCATATACATAGTTGAGATGATCATAAACGGTATGAACGACGATGTATACAATTTTATGAAAGGCATGATGGAAAGTAAATGATAGACGGCTACATAAACCTTCAGCTTTTTGCAGATGACAGCAAAACCGAAAAAGCTACCCCAAAAAGAAGAGAAGATGCCAGGAAAAAAGGCCAGGTGCTTTACAGCCGTGAAATGGCGTCAGCATTGGTACTGGTAGCGGTTTTTTTGGGAGCAAAACTTCTTGGAGGCCAAGCGTATTATGAAATGGCAAGTTATGCAAAAAAGGTGTTTGCTGAATACCTTGGAACAAACATGCTTTCCATAAATGAACTGATGAAGATGTTTACCGAATGCCTGTTTGTTTTCCTGAAAGCTGCGGTACCTGTTTTTGGAATTGCAACTGTAATCGGCTTGGTTGCGGGATATTCGCAGGTGGGTTTTCTGTTTACAACAGAAGGTATAAGCATGAGGTTCAACCGGATTAATCCCATAAGCGGATTCAGGAGGATTTTTTCTTCAAAGGCTTTGGTTGAACTCATAAAATCTGCATTGAAAATAACCGTCATAGGATATACAGCATACCGGTATCTCAAGGGAGAGGCAGGAAATATACTGCAGCTCATGAGCCTGAGCACTGCAGGGATATTAACCTATATTGCAAACTTAATACTCAATGTTGCGTTCAGGATATGCATTGCACTGATACTGCTTGGTTTGCTGGACTATTTATATCAATGGTGGGAATATGAAAAAAGCCTCAGGATGAGCAAGCAGGAAGTGAAGGAAGAATTCAAGCAAATTGAAGGAAACCCGGAAATAAAATCAAGGATAAAGCAAAAACAAAGGCAAATCTCCATGAGACGAATGATGCAGGAAGTACCGAAAGCTGATGTTGTAATCACCAACCCTACACATTATGCGGTTGCCATTAAGTACGACGCAGAAGTTTCGGATGCTCCTGTAGTACTGGCAAAAGGTCAGGACTATATTGCCCTTAGGATACGTAAGGCGGCAGAGGAAAACAACGTGGAAATAGTGGAAAACAAGCCGTTGGCAAAAGCTTTGTACGAAACCGTAGACGTAGGTGAAGCAATCCCGCCGGAACTCTATGAGGCGGTGGCTGAAGTTCTGGCATTTGTATACACCCTTAAGGGAAAGGGACCGGCATGACATGCAATATTTCAGGGCGACGCTTAAGTTTTTCGCTTTGTTTATCTACTTAAGACAAGGAGGGAAAGTGTGAAGCTCGGAAATGTTTTTATTGCACTCGTAATAGTTGCCATAGTGCTTGTAATAGTACTACCCATTCCAACATTGCTGCTCGACCTGCTCCTGGCAATAAACATAGCGGTCTCCGTAGTAATACTGCTCAATACCATTTATGCCAGGGAGGCGCTGGAGCTGTCCATTTTTCCTTCGCTGCTTCTTATTACTACCTTGTTCCGACTTTCCCTGAATATTGCCGTAACAAGACATATTCTTGCAGACGGTGAAGCCGGCGGTGTGGTAGCAAGTTTTGGATATTTTGTGGCCCAGGGAAATCTGGTGGTTGGTTTTATTATTTACCTGATCATAATGGTTGTACAGTTCCTTGTTATAACCAAGGGTGCCGAAAGAATTTCTGAAGTTGCTGCAAGGTTCACCTTGGATGCAATGCCCGGAAAGCAAATGGCTATAGACGCCGATTTGAACGCCGGCCTTATAAATGAGGCTGAAGCAAAGCAAAGAAGGAAAAAGGTACAACAGGAAGCTGACTTTTACGGTGCTATGGACGGTGCAAGCAAGTTTGTAAAGGGAGATGCAATCGCCGGCATCGTGATAACCTTTATTAACATAGTCGGCGGACTGATAATCGGTATGGTTATGAGGGGAGAATCCCTTGAGGAAGCTTTGGAGACGTATGCCATTCTTACAATCGGCGACGGCCTGGTAATTCAGATTCCGGCTTTGCTTATATCCACGGCTGCAGGTGTAATTGTAACCCGTGCTGCTTCAGATTCGGATATGAGTACCGACCTTTTAGGACAGGTGTTCACCAATCCTTTAGCCATGTACATAGCTGCAGGGACATGCCTTTTTCTGGCAATCCCATTGCCCACAATTCCATTTTTAATACTTGCAGGCTTACTTGCCTTTGTCGGGTATTTTCTTACCAGGCAGCAGGAAGAGGTTAAAAAGCAGGAAGAGGTACATGTGGAAGAGACTGAAGCTGAAGAAATGCGCAAGCCTGAGAACGTCGTGTCGCTGCTGCAGGTGGATCCCATAGAGCTAGAATTCGGGTACGGTATAATTCCTTTGGCAGATACAAACCAGGGTGGAGATCTTCTTGACAGGGTTGTAATGATAAGAAGGCAGCTTGCCCTGGAAATGGGAATTATTGTACCCATAATCAGACTTAGGGATAATATTCAGTTAAACCCAAATGAATACGTGATCAAAATAAAGGGTGTGGAGGTAGCCAGAGGAGAATTAATGCTTGACCACTTCCTTGCAATGAACCCGGGAATTGCGGAAGAGGAAATTGAAGGGATAGAAACCGTGGAACCAGCTTTTGGGCTTCCTGCAAAATGGATAAACGAAAGCCAGAGGGACAGGGCTGAGATGCTTGGTTATACGGTAGTTGATCCTCCTTCAGTTATTTCCACTCATCTGACCGAGATTATCAAAAGGTATGCCCATGAGTTATTGGGCAGACAGGAAGTGCAGACCATAATAGATAACATAAAACAGAGCCATCCTGCTTTGGTGGAAGAGCTGGTGCCAAAACTCATGACCATCGGCGAAATACAAAAAGTATTGGCCAACCTGCTTAAAGAGGGCGTCTCCATAAGAGACATGGTCACCATACTGGAAACACTGGCGGATTATGCTCCCGTAACTCATGATGCCGATATATTGACCGAATATGTTAGACAGGCTTTGGGCAGGGCAATATCAAAAAAATTCATGGGTGAAGGAAAAGCAAGCGTCATTACATTAGATCCGAAACTTGAGCAGGTAATAATGGATTCGGTTCATAAAAATGAACATGGCTCATATATCGCTTTAGAGCCTTCCACAACAAGTTCAATATTGGCAAGCCTGAACAAACAGGCTCATAAGCTGGTACAATTGGGACAACAGCCTATTGTATTGGCGTCCCCCATGGTCAGGCTTTACTTTAAGCGCATAACAGAGCAGGCACTACCGGGATTGATAGTGTTGTCGTATAATGAACTTGATCCCAATATTGAGATCCAGTCGGTTGGGATGGTGAGCATTTAAATGAAAATCAGGCGTTATGTAGGCAAGGATACCCAGGAAGCAATATTAAAAGTAAAGATGGATCTTGGCAACGAGGCCATAATTCTCAACACTCGCAAGGTGAGGCAAAAAGGACCGCTGAAGTTCTTTAAAAAGCCCTTGATAGAAGTGCTTGCAGCTGTAGACGAGGAATACGGCAAAGCAAGGGAGAACCAGTTTCATAAGAAATCCTATGGAACACCTTCTGCCGATTTTCAACAGGATCACTCCCAAATTGGGCCCAGGATCATGGACAAAAAGTTACATGACTTGGAAAATAAAGTAAGCGGCATGGAGCACATGATCAAGGAGATTTATGAGCGGGTTAAAACAAATCAGCCTACAAATATGTTGGAGCAGCAGTCAAATCTTGCGTCCTTCACTGACAATGCCAGCGTACTTAAGATTTTTCACAATAACCTTCTTAATAACGAGGTAGATGCAGATATTGCAGATTGGGTAATTAATGCTGTAAAGGAAAAAGTGGGGATTGGTTCAAGCATCAACGATACGGCATCGGTGCTTTACAATGTCTTAAGCGGTGTGCTGGGAAAGCCTGAAGTAATAAAACTCAGGCAGGATGGCAGACCTACCGTAATCTTGTTCATCGGCCCCACCGGGGTGGGCAAGACTACGACGCTGGCAAAACTTGCCGCGATTTATGCCATAAACCACAAGAAGAAAGTAGGCCTTCTGACGGCAGACACGTACAGAATAGCGGCAGTGGATCAGTTGAGGACTTATGCGGAAATTTTGGGAATACCTATCTCGGTAGTTTATTCTGCGGCCGACATCCAAGGAGCATTGGAAGCATATTCTGACAAGGATCTTGTTCTCATCGATACGGCAGGAAGCAGTCATGTAAACAGATTGCAGTTTGATGAACTCAAGACTTTGGTGTCCGCTACCCAGGCTGACGAGGTTTACCTTGTTATAAGCGCCACCACCAGTCCTAAAAACTGCAGGGAAATAATAAAAAACTACAGCTTTTTGGAGGACTATAAATTAATATTCTCCAAAATGGATGAAGCACCTGTGCTGGGTATAATCCTTAACGCCACATATATTACAGGAAAATGTATTTCATACATAACAACCGGTCAAAGCGTTCCTGATGATATTGAAATTGCCAATACGGATAAAATTGTTAAAAGTTTGATGGGGAGTATTGTTAAATGAAGGATCAAGCGGACAGATTGAGACAGGTAATTGAAAGCCTAAAAGCAAGACAGGCATCCGGTCAGTTGGCTGTCCAAACCCCTAAAGAAAAGAAAGCCAGAATAATAACTGTTACAAGCGGTAAGGGGGGTGTAGGAAAATCCAATGTGACCGTTAACCTTGCCATAGCTTTAAGCGAGCTTGGATTCAAGGTAGCAGTTCTGGATGCGGACTTTGGACTGGCCAACATAGATGTTTTGCTGGGAACCGTGACCCAGTATACACTGGTTGATGTAATGCATGGCAAGAAAAACATATTGGAGGTTTTAACCGACGGGCCGGGGAAGATTCGCTTTCTTTCAGGAGGTTCAGGAGTTGAAGAACTGGTAAGGATGAAAAAGGAGCATTTGGAGAAGTTCCTTGAGCATATTAAACTTCTTGATAAAATTTTCGACGTGGTACTTATTGATACGGGAGCAGGCCTGTCGGAAATGGTAATGAGCTTTATACTGGCTGCTGACGAAGTGGTGTTGATAACCGCTCCCGAGCCTACGTCCATAACCGATGCTTATGCGCTGGTGAAAATGGTATCTCACAGGAACAAGGACAAGATCATAAAGGTGATCGTGAATAAGGCTGAGTCTTCTGATGAAGCCGAGGATATTTTAGCAAAGCTGTGTATTGTAGCCCAGAAATTTCTGTCATTAAAGCTTTATCCGCTAGGATACATATTACGTGATGATGCAGTAGTGAGAGCTGTAAAGCTTCAACAACCTTTTTTAATCATATATCCCAAAAGCCAGCCTGCGAAGCAGATAAAGGAGATTACAAGGAAACTTGCAGACAACTGGATGGACAAGCCTGTTGAAAAAAATACGGGCATAAAAGCTTTTTTAAACGGGTTGATCAGCTTTTTAAATCATTGATTAAAAGGGGGGGCATATGAAGCTATCTGAAATTAAAACCGGTACAAAACTTGAGCTTGAAGCATTTAACACCCTTAATGAAAAGATTGATATAAAGTTTGTCAGCCAGTTTGAAACCGCTGTAAATGAAGATGAGTTTATCATTGCAGCACCTATTATAGAAGGTAATGTTTACCCAATACGTAAAGGTTGGAAATTGAATCTTTACTTTTTGGTCAAGGATAATCTTTACAGAATAGAAGCCGAAGTAACAGGCAGAAAGACCATAAAAAACATAGCATATCTTTCGGCAATAAAAATCGGTGAAATAGAAAGGGTACAACGTCGACAGTTTTTCCGTTTTGAGTGCTCGCTGCCTGTAAGATACAGGGTTATGGATATGGAACCGGATAAAAACAGCCCGGAAGAAACTGAGTTTATTAAAACCATTACCAAGGATTTAAGCGGCGGAGGAGTAAGTCTACTGCTGAAGGAAAGGATGGAAGCAGGTTTATTGCTGGAGTGTGAACTTTGGCTGACCGATACCGATAAAATAAGCTTCAAAGGAAAGGTAGTAAGGTGTTCGGAAAGTGAAGTTAATGCAAATTATGCCTATGAAGCCGGTATCCAGTTCTACGATATTGATTATCAAGACAAGGAGAAGATAATAAAACATATATTTACCGAACAAAGAAAACTGATAAAAAAGGGATTGATATATCGAGATGGCGGCTAAGGAAGACTTAATGAACGAAACAAACGGAACAGAGCTGAAATCAGTTGTAGCAATCGGAGCATCTACCGGAGGACCAAAGGCTTTAGAAAGGGTTATATCATCCCTTCCCCAAAATATGCCTGCTGCTTTTCTGGTTGTGCAGCATATGCCCTCAGGATTTACAAAGTCCTTTGCTGACAGGCTTAACAGGTTAAGTAAACTTACTGTAAAGGAAGCCGAAAACGGTGATATCGTCCAGGCAGGCTGTGTGTATATAGCACCTGGAGATTATCACATGAGGGTGAAAAAAGATAATAACGGGAACCTGCGAATAAAACTGGATCAGGACCCTCCGGTTAACAGCCATAGACCGTCAGTGGATGTCATGCTGGAATCCCTGTCCGACACGGGCTTAAATAACATCATTGCCGTTATCATGACCGGCATGGGAAGCGACGGAAGTAAAGGAATAAAAAAAATAAAGCAAAAAAACAAAGGTTACATAATCGCACAGGACGAAAAAACATCCGTAATATACGGAATGCCAAAGGCTGCGGTACATACGGGCATGGTTGATGCCGTATTGCCACTTGATGACATTGCCGCAGAAATAAAAAAAACAGTCGGAGGTGTTTAGCAATGGATACGGGCCAGTATCTCGATGTTTTTATCGAGGAGACAAAGGAAAATATTCAGATAATGAATCAGTCTTTATTGCAGCTTGAAAAAAGCCCCAATGATATTGATATGCTCAATGAGATTTTCAGAGCCGCCCATACCGTAAAAGGAATGGCCGGGACGATGGGGTTTAACAAAATGTCGGCCCTGACACATCAGATGGAAAATTTACTGCAGGAGTTAAGAAACGGCTCAGTCAGTGCCGACTCAAATATGGTGGATTTGCTTTTCAAATGCCTTGATGCCGTTGAAAACTATCTGAATAACATTATTGATTCCGGTAACGAAGGCAACATTGATTACAAAGAGCTTATAGATGAGCTTGGCATGGTTTTGAATGGCGGCGGCAAGTCTGCAGCTTCGGTTGCGCCGGGTGCTGAGCCTGTATCCGGAAGGGCCGCTGTACAACCTGTAGATGATGTTGCTGTAGATCAGTATGAGCAGAACGTGATAAATAAAGCAAAGGAACTGGGTATAAAAGCATATAGGATCACCGTCGTGCTGAACAAGGGTTGCCTTCTTAAGTCGGCGAGGGCATTTGTTGTTTTCAAGACTCTTGAACGGTACGGTGACATTATTGGATCTGAACCCGGTGTACAGGACATCGAGGATGAGAAATTTAATTTTGAATTCACAGTGGATGTACTTACAAAGGAGCCTGAAGATTTACTGCTAAAGGAACTTTACTCGGTTTCAGAAGTGGAAAATGTAATAATAAAGGAACTGGATGCCAGGCCGTTAAGCTCAGGGCGCATAAATCAACATGACGGTTCCAAGGTACCCGTAACGGAAGACATTAACCAGCATGATAAGCAAGACGATAACGGTACTTCTCAGCATTTAGCCGCTTCCAGGACAAAAACGGGCAAAACCGTAAGGGTGGACATCGACAGGCTTGACATTCTGATGAACCTGGTAAGTGAGCTCATAATATCCAAAACCAAGCTTGATGGATTGGCAAGCGAAGTAAAATCCCAAAGGTTCAATGAAGAAATCGATGCTCTGGAAAGAGTAATTACCAGCCTTCATGATGCCGTAATGAAGGTGAGAATGGTTCCTGTTGAGTCGGTATTCAGGAGATTTCCCAGAATGGTCAGGGACATATCCAGAGAGCTTGGAAAGGAAATTGATCTGTTGATGTCCGGCGAAGAAACTGAGCTGGACAGGACCGTCATAGATGAAATAGGAGAGCCTTTGATTCACCTGCTGAGGAATTCGGTTGATCATGGGATAGAGCCGGCAGACGTGAGGAAAGCTATGGGTAAACCCGAGGTAGGGAAAATTTTCTTAAGAGCTTACCAGTCCGGCAACAACGTGATCATCGAAGTAGAAGACGACGGTCAGGGGATAAATGTGGAAAAAGTCAGACAAAAAGCCATTGAGCAAGGCTATATAAGCGATGAAACGGCAAATACCCTTTCCGACAGGGAAATTATTGATTTCCTGTTCAGGCCGAGTTTTTCCACGGCGGAAAAAATCAGCGATATTTCAGGAAGAGGCGTAGGTCTGGATGTTGTAAAAACAAAGATTGAATCCCTTAACGGAAGGGTTGAGGTGGAAACCCAACAGGGAAAGGGAACAAAGTTTATTATAAGTCTTCCTTTGACACTGGCTATATATCAGGCTTTACTCATTAAGACGGGCGAAGAGAATTATGCCATTGCTTTAAGTTCGGTGGACCAGATTGTACATGTCAAACCTGAAGAAATCAAGTTTGTCCAGGACAAGGAAGTCATCATTTACAGAGGTATGGTAGTTCCTCTTATAAGGCTTGCAGATGTGCTGGAGGTTCCGGGGAGAAGAGAAGAGGCCAGAAAGATTAAAGTTGTTGTGGTGAAAAAAGGAGAAAAGCTATACGGACTCGTGGTTGATGATGTTATAGGGCATAGGGAAATAGTAATAAAATCGCTGGGCAAACTTCTTGCTGAAATAAGGCTTTTTGCAGGTGCAACCATACTGGGTGACGGAAGCGTGGCATTAATACTGGATGTAAATTCTCTTGTATAGGAGGGTGAAATATGGCTCAAACAGACAGCAACCATATGAGGCAGCTTGTTGTATTTAAACTGGGAGATAAGGAGTATGGTACGGATACCCTTAATGTCAAGTACATAGAAGAAGTGTTGCCCATTACACGTGTTCCCAGGACTCCGTCCTTTATAAAAGGAGTTATCAACTTAAGGGGAGAAATAGTACCCGTAATGGATTTGAGGAACAGGTTCAACATGCCGGCAGCGGATGTTACCGAAGAAACCAGGATTATAATACTTAATGTTGAAGATATTCAGATGGGCATCATGGTTGATTCAGTGCTGGAAACATTGGAGATACCTGAGGAAAGCGTAGAGAATACCGCAGGTTTTGGAAATGATGTATTGATGGATTATATAATCGGAATAGGGAAGATGGATAATCGCATTATAAACCTTCTAAATTTAAGCAAGCTGGTTAATATATTTTAACTTGATATTTTAACTTGAGCAGGACAAACAAAACTGATACCCGGGAAATCCGGGAATGGCCAGAGGTAGGATTATGGTATTCAGGATTGATGAGCTGAACAGCATGCATATTGACGTGTTGAAAGAGATAGGTAATGTTGGTGCAGGAAACGCAGTAACAGCTTTGGCAAAAATGCTCAACAAAAGGATAGAGATGAATGTACCTGAGGTCAAGATTTTAGAATTCAGGGAAGTCAGTGATATCCTCGGCGGTGCTGAAATACCCGTTATTGGTGTTTTACTCAATGTTTCAGGAGATCTTACGGGGAGCATAATGTTCATATTCGAAATAAATGCAGCACGCGAAATAGTAAGTTTGCTGATAGGTAGCCAGAATTGTGAAACTGAGGAGTTTTCAGAACTTGAGATTTCCGCCATAAAGGAAGTAGGAAATATTCTTGCGGGTTCATATTTATCGGCGTTATTTGAACTGACAGGTTTGAAAACCGTATCTTCAGTTCCTTATATAGCAATAGACATGGCTGGAGCAATCCTCAGCGTGCCGGCCATTGAGTTCGGGAAAAGCGGCGACAAGGTTCTTTATATCGCTACCGAGTTTTCGGACGGCGATACAAAAGTAAAAGGAGACTTTTTCCTTGTTCTGGATGTAGATTCTTTTGAAACATTATTGAAGGTACTGGGAGTAGTAAACTGATGAAAAATGTAATCAGGGTAGGAATGGCGGACCTCAATGTTTGCGCCCATCCCGGAATATTGACAACCCTGGGATTGGGTTCATGCGTTGGTGTAGCATTATATGATCCAACTACTAAAGTTATAGGACTTGCTCATATAATGCTTCCGACAAGTACTCAGGCAAAGGACAGTACAAATCCGGCAAAATTTGCAGATACCGCCATTGAAAAACTTTTGGAAGAGATGGAGAAGCTTGGCGCCGACAGAACAAAAATTGTTGCAAAGCTGGCCGGAGGTGCGCAGATGTTTCCATTTAATAATTCTTCTGATATGATGAAAATAGGACTCAGAAATGTCCTGGCATCGAAAAAAAAGCTTCAGGAGCTTAACATACCTGTAGTTGCGGAAGATACGGGGGGAAACTATGGCAGGACCATAGAACTGGATTCCGGTAACGGCAGACTGAGAATAAAAACAATAGGTCATGGTGTCAAGGAGATATGATACACTTTATTTTCAAGAAAGGGATACGTATGCAATATATCCAAAGATTACCTTTCATCCTGGGAGCTTTAGCAGCATTGGCCGCAGGGGCTTTGGGTTATATAAGAGGAGTTCAGGAAAGGAATTTATATATACGGATGGCAGTGAGTATGTTGGCATTTTATGCCGTTGGTTTACTGGTAAGGTCAGCATTGCTGAGTATAAAAAAGGAAATCGACGAAAAAGAAGCTCTTGAGAAACAAAATGAGCTGGAAAAACAAAAAGAGCTTATAAGGCAAAAGCAAAAGGAAATTGAAGAGGAAGGAGCTTCTGATGAAAAAAAGTTTAAAGGCAAAAATGTTGATTTTAGAGTTGATGAATTGACAGATGAATTTACTCCGTTTTCTGCTGGCAATTTACATAATGTGAAAAAAAGTTGACATGGAATTAGGGTTTTGAAAGGGAATAAAAAGTGTTTTTAAAATAGATATTGGAGGATCAGGATGTCAGCTACCGGTAGCAACAATCATGAATTATGGAAGCTTTACAGCCAGACCAGAGACCCTGCAATAAGAGAAAAACTGATTCTTGAATATGCTCATCTTGTCAAGTATGTTGCTGGAAGACTGAGCATATACTTTGGCTCCAATGTCGAATATGAAGATCTGGTGGGATTTGGAATTTTCGGGCTGATCGATGCCATTGATAAGTATGATGTCAATAAGGGAGTTAAATTTGAGACTTATGCGTCACTCAGGATAAGAGGAGCAATAATTGACAGCATAAGAGAAATGGATTGGGTACCGAGATCTTTAAGGCAAAAAAACAAGGAGCTGGAAAAAATATATGCAGAAATTGAAAGCGAAACGGGTCGCCCGGCGACCGACCAGGAGGTTGCACAAAGGCTGGGTGTATCAATGGATGAATTTCATAAGCTTCTGAATAAAATCAACGTGTCCTCGGTTGTATCTTTGGAGGAATTTCTTGAACAAAACCATGAAATAGACACGGAAGGTCCGGATTCCAGGAGAGATGCCAAGCCTGAAGCATATGCCGAGTTAAGCGAAATAAGGGATATCCTTGCAGATGCCATTGACAGGCTTCCTGAAAAAGAAAAAACAGTTATATCCTTGTATTATTTTGAAGAATTGACTCTGAAAGAGATAAGTGCGATAATGAAGGTGTCAGAGTCCAGAATTTCACAGTTGCATACAAAAGCTATTTTAAGGATGAAAGGAAAACTTGCAAGACACAGATCACTGCTGACCGAATGATTCGACTTGATGTAAATAAGGAGAATGTGGAGGTCGAAATGTCGAGAACAAATAATGTGTCTCGTGGATTCCATTCCAGCGGCGGTTCTTTTGAGATTCAGTACCGGAAAGAAGGCGTGTTTCTCATAGTAAACCCACCGGTTGGAAACGGTGTAAAAGTTGATGCCGAAACGGTTTTAGATAAGTTGAGCAGGAAAAGGGTCAAGGGTTTCAACAGGGACATGGTTGTGCTTGCCGTTTCCGAATCAAATGGGTTGCCTGTTCGGATTGCTGACTACCAGGAAGAGGTAATGGTGGATGCAGCCGCTTCTGTAGTGGTATCATCTGACAAGATGAAAGCATACATAGTTCTTTCTCCGCCTGAAGGAGGAAAAACGATTACAGCCGAACAAATGATTGAAGCCCTGTCTCAGCAGGGAGTAGTGTATGGCATAAACAGGTCGGTTATTGATGAGCTTGCAAGACATCCTGTGTACAACGAAAAGATCTGTGTGGCTGAAGGAAAAGCGCCAGAAAGCGGAAAGGACGGAAAAGTACAATTCTATTTTGATATTACCAAAGAACATAAACCTATCATTCTTAAGGACGGAAGGGTGAATTTCAGGGAGTTAAACTTAATTGAAAGCGTCAGAAAAGGGCAGGTGTTATGCTCGCTCATTCCGCCCACGAAAGGTATTGCAGGTTTTTCGGTGCTGGGTACTGAAGTTCCGGCCAGGGACGGAAGACCTGCAAAGCTTCCAAAAGGAAAAAATGTTGAAATAAGCAGTGACGGACAAGCCCTTCTTGCTTCAATAGACGGCCAGGTAGTTTATGATGACGGAAAAGTTAATGTTCAGGCTAATTATGAGGTAGCGGGCGATGTGGATAATTCAACCGGAAATATATATTTTGTTGGCAATGTAACCATTAAAGGCAATGTGCTTTCCGGTTTTACCGTAGAAGCCGAAGGATATGTTGAAGTATGGGGCGTAGTGGAAGGTGCAGTAATTAAAGCCGGTGAGGATATAATACTCAGAAGGGGAATGCTTGGCCATGGAAAGGGCAGACTGGTCAGCGGCCGTGATATTGTAGCAAGGTATATTGAAAACAGCAATATTGAAGCAAAAAATGACATAAAAGCGGAAGCTATCATGCATAGCAACGTAAAATGCGGTAACAGGCTGGAGCTTACCGGTGGTAAAGGGCTTCTTGTAGGAGGCACCTGCAAAGTTGGCAGGGAAATTGTGGCAAAAGTCATTGGATCTCATTTGTTTACCGCTACAGAGCTGGAGGTAGGTGTGAATCCCGAATTAAAAGAACGGTACAGGATGTTGAAAGAACAAATTGGCGGTATGGAAACGGATATTAAAAAGGCTGATCAGGTTATTATTCTGTTAAGAAGGCTTGAAGCTGCCGGAAGTCTGCCTCCTGAGAAAAAGGAGATTTTGGGAAAAAGCATACGGACCAAGGCTTATCTTGAAAATAAGATGAACGACCTTAAAGAGGAAGCCGCCCTTTTGGAAGAGATTTTACAGCAAGAATCAAAAGCAAAGGTAAAGGTTCATAATGTCATCTATCCGGGAGTCAGAGTTGTTATGGGAACCAGTATTATGCATGTTAAGGAGAGTTTGCAGTACTGTACCCTGTACAGGGATGGTGCGGATATAAAAATCGGTCCCATAAACTTATAGAATTTAGAATTGAATAAGCATAATTAAGGATATCATTAACAGGAAAGGAGAGCCCGTTATTCAATTTCTGCTTCATATTGTTGTTTAGGCAAGTCATAGATGTTGGCCGGGAGAATAACGGGAAAGGAAGATGGCAATTAAGCCTATTGAATTTCAGGTAATGATACCAAAAACTCAGGAAGTTTCAAAAATTCACAGCAATCAAATACAAAATAATGCTGCTTTCCAACAGCAACAGGCATTGTCAGTACAACGCAAGGCAGAAAATGATGTAAGGCAGGTGCACACTCAGGATAATGTGCACAGGGGAACAGTGCAGGAAAAGCAGGAGAGAAATAAAAGAGAAGAGGAGAGAAACAAAAGGGAACAAAAGAAAAGCGAGAATCCAGGTAAAAGCAGCAATAAACCCCATATTCCCGGTGAAAGCATAATTGATATCAGGATATAGGTAATAATTAGCAAGAATTTGTGATAAATACTTAAGATAAAACTCCTTGAGGTGATTTTTATGATGAACTTTTATACAAGCATGATCTTCTTTGGAGTTATTTTGATGCTTGTTGCCATGGCATGGGTTTTGCTGGATGGGAAAAGATCAAAGAATTATGCCGGGCAGCTTGAAGAAAAAAGTAGAGCTCTAGAGGAAATAATAGCCGATGCGGAGCAAATGATAATTGAGCTAAACAAATTTTCAGATTATGTGGCTGAACAGGTTAGCCAAAAGAGCGATGAGTTTGAGAAAAAGTTAAATGAATTTGAAAAAAAACTCTCAAGTTTCAAAGAATTGCCATCTGAATCTAAAAAAGAACAGATTCCTTCAGTATCTGAAACTGTTCAATGCACAAGTACCGACGGCATTTCAGAGGAGATAAGGGAAAGAATCTTCCCTTCTACATCTCAGGAAACTGCAGATTCCATGATGCAACTTAAGAAGGAAGAAAAAGTAGTACCGCTCGGCAACAAGTACAGAGAGGTATTGGCCCTTTCACAAAAAGGATATACTCAGACAGACATAGCTAAGAAACTGAAGATGGGCAAGGGAGAAATACAATTAATAATCGAAATGAACAGATAGATATTAGTTTATGGCTTAATGAACAGTTTGAATTTTCAACTTTGTATAATGTTTTGGGTGAAAGCATGAGAAGATTTGATATAAAGAGCATTCTGCTGGGCATCGGAATAGGTGTGGTACTGGTTTCCATAATGAGCATGATTTACTTTTCCGGTAGCAATACATATGCATATAAGGAAATGACTGATGAAGAGATAAAAGAACATGCCAGAAGATTGGGCATGGTGCATATAAGCGAGCTTGTGACTGAAAGCAACGAAAAGGACGAATTGGCTGAAGATGACGACAGCAATATAGCCGGAAATGATGAAACGACCGATTCGGAAACGACATCAGAGATGGATGAAGAAACTGATGAGGAAACAGCAACAGAGACCGATGAAGAAATGGTTGATGAAACAACGGAGTCGGATGAAGGAACGGCTGCGGAGATGACAACAAATACGAATGAAGAAACTGATAAGAAAACAACAGCAACAGAAACCGGAGATAAGGATGATATAGAAAATGCACAACCGGCAATTGATGAAAATATGGTCGGGGACGACACTGATGGTTTGTTTGTGATTAAGAAAGGTGATACCGCAGCGAAAGTTGCCGACAAGCTTCTGGAAGAGGGGCTCATAGACAGCAAAGAAGAATTTTTGAAGAAGCTTTATGATATGCAGCTTTCCAGATCCGTTAAGGCAGGAAAATATAAGATAAATCAACAAACTGATATTGACACCATCATAGAAATCATAACGAAATAATTAATGCGGAAATGGCGCAAAAATTTACTTGATTTTATTAAAACTTTGTGTTATCATTCTTAAGTGACACAATCGCATGCCGAAGTGGTGAAACTGGCAGACGCGCTGGACTCAAAATCCAGTGGAGCTCAAACTCCGTGTGGGTTCGAGTCCCACCTTCGGCACCAGGACTTTCGGGATTTTCCCGAAAGTCTTTTTTCTATGGAGGGGGACATTTCTTTCTTTGACACCAAATTTGACACCTGAAGATGGGGACATTTCTTTCTTCTTTTCATTTTCAGAACATTTGTTTGACAAACAAATGTTTGTATGGTATATTTATACTGAGGTGATAATTTATGCCAAGGAAGGCAAGGGTCAAATCTCCTGAATCCATATACCATGTGATGACAAGGAGCATAAGCGAAATTAATTTGTTTCAGTGCGACGAAGACAAAGATTATTTTCTCTCTCTTATAAAAAGATATAAGGAGAAGTATAAATGCAGTATATATGCTTTTTGCATAATGGATAATCACATGCACCTGTTTATTAATCCTAACGGATTTGACATTTCAACTTTTATGCATTGCTTAAACAACGCATACGTTTCATACTTCAACAGAAAATACAACCGCCATGGCCATCTGTTTCAGGGTCGTTTTGCAAGCACCATAGTGGATAGCAACGCCTATGCCGTGTTATTAAGTGCGTATATACATAATAATAGTAAGGATATTAAAGAATATAGCGGGAAAGAACATCTCTATCCATACTCATCATACGGTATATATCTGGGCATAAAAGAAGATATATACGGCCTGATAGATAAAGACTTCATACTTGAGCAGTTTTCTAGAGATCCTCAAAAATCTGTAAAGTTATATCATCAATTTGTTAAAGACATGAAAGGTTCAGAATTGTGCAATAGTATTGACGAGGAAATAGTTGATGCTTATATTACTAATGAATATAGAAGCGAGAAAAAGACAATAACCAGGGATATAAGCCCAGACGTTCTTGTTAGTAAGCTTTTGGATGCATTGAATATTCAATCTTCCGAAGTGCTAAGACATAAATATAGCAGGAAAAGCAGCAATACTAGGGCGTTTTTTGTATATGCCATGCGAATTTTATGCGGATATAAGTTTCGGGAGATTTGTGAATATATTGGTAACATGACAATGTCAGGAGTCACCAAACTTTCTATTAAAGGCTTTTATCTTTCAGTTAACAACTACCGATATCAAAAGGTCTTGGAGACATTTCTGAAGATTGCTTAAGACGCATAAATCAAGTAATATTCCTGGATTATATACGTGTTAAGCTGTACAAATCTTTTCTAATGCTGGTTTTCCGGACTCTTTTTGCATGTAATTAATTAAGCATCATGCTCCTTATTTTAAACACATACATAAATTGTGCAATCTGTGTCTATCTATCTTCATTTTCTCATCTTGTAAATTCAAAGTGTGCCAGAGAAGAGAGAAGTGATAAATTACTTTAAAAGAAAGATTTTTCTTGCCTAAAAGAAAGAAATGTCCCTTTTGATATTTACCGAAAAGACAGAAATGTCCCCTTTTGAGATTTTGATGTTCAAATTTTGCTAACCACTGTGCTATAATACAGGGAAGAGTGCTCTGGTATATGAAAAATTAGATATGCAAGGGGACGTCAAAATGGAGAAAATATCTCTGGTCATTTTCGATATGGATGGACTGATGTTTGATACCGAAAGAATTAACATACTGGCGTGGCAGGAAATCGGAAAGGAATTCGGATATGATATTCCTGCTTCTGTTGTCATGGAAGTTATAGGACTGAATGTCGTAGAAACTGAAAAGATATTTCTGAAGCATTTTGGAAGTGATTTTCCTTACTGGGAAGCAAAAAGAAAAAGGGTTCAGTATGCAATACAGTATGTAGAGAAAAACGGTGTGCCCGTCAAAGAAGGGCTTTATGAATTATTGGATTTCCTCGGGGAAAAGAAAATACTGAAAGCAGTAGCTACATCAACGGAAAGGGCTCAAGCAGAGAGAAATCTGTCTCTTGCGGGTGTATTGGATAAGTTTGATTTGATCGTATGCGGGGATGAGGTTGCTAAAAGCAAACCCGAACCTGACATTTTCCTGACTGTTGTAAAAAAACTGAACTGTGACGCTAAAAACTGCATAGTGCTTGAGGACTCTGAGAACGGAATTAAGGCGGCATCAAGAGCTGGGATTGTACCCATACTTGTAATTTAAAAGCCTCCTGGAGGTAAAAAAATACCTGGAAAGTATTTTGGTCTAAACTGAGGTTTTGGATGAAAGTCCCTACTAAAAATGCACGGAAAACGAAATTATTTATTAAAGCAGAAGCTTGAATTAATATTCCGGCCGATGCAATCATATGATTTTATGAGGTGAAAATATGAAAATCGTTGTACTTGCGGGTGGTTTGAGTCCTGAAAGGGATGTTTCTCTTTCATCAGGATGTCTTATAGCTAATGCTCTCAGGGAGTCAGGGCATCGGGTATTGCTGCTTGATGTCTATGAAGGCATATCTGTCGTTGAGAGTGATTATGAATCGCTGTTTGAAGATAAATCAGGCAAACCTTACCATTACAAGGTTCCTGACAAAGAGCCGGATCTGGAGGAAATTAAAAGAAGAAATAATAACAGGAACAATGTTCTGGAAATCTGCAGATCGGCGGATGTTGTTTTTATAGCCCTCCACGGAGCCATGGGTGAAAACGGACAATTACAGGCAGTATTTGATGTCATGGGAATCAAATATACCGGTACGGGATACATAGGAAGCCTTCTGGCCATGGATAAGGATCTGGCAAAAAAGTTGTTACGCCAGGCCAATATTCCCACAGCCGATTGGCTTACTTTTACAGGTTCTGTATCCGCAGAGGAAGTAATGAAAAAAGTTGGGCTCCCGTGCGTGGTCAAACCATGCAGTGCAGGTTCAAGCATAGGAGTGTCAATTGTGAAAAGTGTTGAAGAACTGGAAGCTGCCATAGCCTATGCCGGCAAAGTTGAACCTAATATACTCATTGAAAAAATGATTCCGGGAAGGGAGTTCTCGGTAGGCATACTGGATGGTACTGCCTTACCTGTAATAGAGATAATTCCCAAACAGGGATTTTATGATTACAAGAACAAATACCAGGCAGGTTTGACAGAAGAGATTTGCCCTGCAAGACTTTCCAGGGAAGATACCGAACGAGTCCAGGACCTGGCTTTGCAGGTACATAAAGCCTTGAGGCTTGGAACATACTCCAGAATAGACTTCATCTTAAGCCAAACAGGCGAGTTTGTTTGTCTTGAGGCCAATACACTTCCTGGAATGACTCCAACCAGCCTTCTTCCCCAGGAAGCGGCTGCGCTCGGCATATCGTATGTTGAGTTATGCAACCGCATTGTTGAGTTGGCAATGAAATAATCCTGTCTTAATGCTTGAATATTTTTTGCAATCCTTCAGGAAATGCTTCAAATGGGAGCAAACATGCTTGTCAAAGCAAAAGCTGTTCAGGCAACTATCATGGATGCAGAGCTATAAGCACAGGCAGAAGCAGGCATACTTGCAGCAGGAACAGGAATACACAATAATGTAAAATGATTAAGGGCAGGAATGTCACGCATCCCTGCCCGTTATTGTGCCGCTGCGGGCTTCCTTGAATTCCCTGAATCTTTCAGCAAAATCAGGATTCTCCTCCAGGAATTTATTGAAAAGATCTATGTTAAGCAATGTGTTTGGACTGATATTATGTTCGATTAATTCGGTTTCAACAAGGATATTTTCGTTTATACCTATGATACTTAAAAACTTTTCTATTATATTATGGCGGTCATAAAGATACTGCCCTACCTGTTTTCCCTTCTCGGTGAGAAAAATAATCCCATACTTCTGGTAGTTCACCATGCCCGACTTAACCAGCTTCTGTACCATTTTGGTCGCAGAGGAAGGATGCACATTCAATAATTCAGACAAGGTGTTTATTCTAATATATCCTGATTCCAAGCTATGCCGATAAATCATTTCAAGATAGTCTTCCATGGAGGAAGTAAGAACCCGCTTGTCTTGTTCCAGCAATTGATAACCGCGAACGGTATGAAATTCCATTTTCCCTTTCATAATTCCCACACCTGGAAAATTTAACTGAAAAAGCCCTATCCATAGTATGTATATGCGTAACATCGCCTGATTATTGCACATATATTGGTCATAGGCAAAACTGTTTGCCGCGGGCATACAAGTTTGAATAATAGATAGACATAACATTTACGGGAGGTATCTTCTGCCTTTAGGACGCACTGCTAAAGTAAAAAAACTGACGTCTGATGGAAGAACCAGAAGGAGAATGCTGGATTTAGGGCTTATTCCGGAAACTCGCGTTGAAGCTGTGCAAAAAAGTCCGTCCGGAGATCCTACAGCCTACCAGGTCAGGGGTGCATTAATTGCTTTGCGTTCTGAAGAAGCATCAAAAATATATGTTACTGATATACAGTGAAAGGCAGGAACAAACCATGGGTCTTACCAGTCAATCAACCGGAGCCGGAGTACTAAATGAAATGATGTTTGGGGATGAAGGCTCACGTGGTGGATTAGTAATCGCTCTGGCGGGTAACCCTAATGTAGGGAAAAGCACGGTTTTTAACAGCTTGACAGGCCTTAAGCAGCATACAGGCAACTGGCCCGGGAAAACTGTAACATGTGCCTGGGGAAGATATAAGCACAAAGACAGGGATTTTATCCTGGTTGATATTCCGGGAACATATTCACTTATGTCTAATTCGGCAGAAGAAGAGATTGCCAGGAACTTCGTGTGTTTCGGGCAACCTGACGCAACCATAGTTGTTGCAGACGCAACATGTCTTGAGAGAAACTTAAACCTTGTTCTGCAAATCTTAGAGATTACAGGCAAGGTGGTTGTTTGTGTCAATCTTATAGATGAA
>JAMNYG010000003.1 GCA_023622945.1 Bacillota bacterium
CTTTATGTTAATCCTTGTTTTTTCGGCTGTCTCGCGGCTTCTCTTGTTCAGCAGGACCTGATCGATTATTCTGTCGCAATCGGCCTTATTCTCTATAAGATAGATCTCCAGCTGTTGTTTTAGAAAATCCGTCATTGCCTCCTGGATAAACTTGTTGGTAATGGATTTCTTGGTCTGATTTTCATAGCTTGTAATGGTTGAAAATGAATTTGTGACAAGGACCAGGCTGTCCTGTACGTCAACAAAGGAAATCCTGGATTCACCTTTATTATACTTGTTCCTCTCTTTTATTGCCTTATCTATAACACTGACAAAAGCGGCCTTCACCGCCCTGTCAGGAGAACCGCCATGCTCCAGGAAGCTTGAATTGTGATAATACTCCAGCAGGTTTATCTCATTATTGAAGCAGAAGGCTACCTGCATTTTTACCCTGTATTCGGGCTTGTCTTCCCTGAGGCTTCGAAAAACTGTATATCCGTAAAGTTTTTTCCATCATTTATTTCCCTGATATAATCAACGATTCCGTTTGGATAGCAGTATTCAAAGGTTTGATTGGATTCCTCGTCATAAAGCCTGAATTTCAGGCCTGCATTGACAACAGCCTGTTTTTTCAGGGTTGTCTGATAGTATTCAAGAGGTATGTTTGTATCCGTAAAAACTTCTATATCAGGCTTCCACTTCTGAATGGTTCCGGTATGTTGGTAATTGCAGGCCTCCTTCTTAAGCCCACCTATATTATATCCCTTTTCAAAATGGAGGTCATATCTGTATCCGTCCCTGAAAACAGTAACGTCAAAATACTCTGAGCTGTATTGGGTTGCACAGCATCCCAGGCCGTTCAGCCCAAGGCTGTATTCATAGTTTTCTCCGGAATTGTTGTTGTATTTGCCGCCTGCATAGAGTTCGCAGAAAATAAGCTCCCAGTTATAACGCTGCTCCTTTGGGTTGTAATCCAGAGGAATGCCCCTGCCGTAATCCCTGATCATAACAGATCCGTCGGCATATCTGGTAACCTCTATGATGTTTCCATAGCCTTCCCTGGCTTCATCAATAGAATTTGAAAGGATTTCGAACACCGACTGCTGGCAGCCTTCCAGGCCGTCTGAACCAAATATGACTCCCGGACGCAGTCTGACCCTGTCGGGACCTTTAAGAACGGAAATACTTTCATTTCCGTACCGGCTGCCTTTCTTCTGTTTTGTCATTTGTATCCCGCCTTCCAAATAGACTTTTCCTTCAACATCATACTGGATTTCTCCTCCTACATTTTGCCGCAAACAGGTGTTCGTGTCAAGAAGCAAGTTGCAATTCCCACGGGAAACAGAGAAAAGCCTTAACAACAAAAAGCCCGCACCTTTGTACCTAAAGCAGCGGGCTTGTCCAATCAAAGTTGCAAAAGCAAATTCGGGCAGAGAAATTATTGCGGATCATGAAGAAGAGCTTTTGCTTACAAGATTGGATTCAATATAGGTACCGATATATTTCCATAAAAGATTCAGCGTAAATATCTTGACAAACAGCATAATCAGCTCTGCAAAAAACCTTGGGTATATGATTGCAGCAGCCGATTTGTTGGTGAGGATTATCAGCCAGAGCGTGTTAAGTATCATGTTTACAAATATCGTGATTATCGTTACGGTTACCAGGATTCTGGGGAAAGTTTTAGGTTTCTTATGCAAAAGCAGACCGTAAATCATTCCGGCTATAAAACCGCTTACCGTAAAACCGGGAAAATACGTTCCACCTCTGGAGTTTATCAAAAAACCGATAACATCGGCAAGGACACCTTCAATGCCTCCTGCAACAGGGCCGAAAATTATTGAACAGAATGCAAGAGGAACAAATCCGAAACCTATCCTTACTATCCCCGTATCTATAACTATAAAGCGTTCAAGTATGATCTGCAGTGCTGTAAAAAGACCTATAAATACAATAGTGCGTGTTTTCATTTAAGGGTTGTCTCCTCTCTCATTTAATGCTTGCCACATAAAGAGAGTCATACCCTTTAGGTGGCAGCGGAATGCGGTAAATGCATCGCAAACCATAACCGGTTTTTCGTCCAGTGGCAACTTCCCGTCCATCTGGCACTTAACGCACATTTACCTACTCTGCCGTTAGTTTTACATTAAGAGATATTATACTTCAAAGAAACAATACAGTATAGTAAAAACCAACAAAAATTTTGTAAAAAGTACGTTATTGAAAGCAGGTTGTTCATTTTGAATCTTCAATTTTCATTTTGAATCTTCAGATGTACTCTGCTCCAGCATAGGCTCATACATCATTATTGCATGATTTTCAGTTATGAATTCATCATCCACCTGTATGCCATCCTTATCAAACACTTTCCTGAAAATCGTGTTGTGTCTCATATAGCCGCCCCAAAACTCATGTGTTATCCAATGCTCCTTCTGGTATACCTCATAATGCCTGTCAGGCATCTTTTCAGCTCTCCACTCCCCTGCCAGGTGCTCACCGGTCAGATACACATGAAGCTGATAAGCCTGGTCCGTATCATTCCTTATCTGCAGGTCGATATAATTGTAAACGCATGTAGCCCCACTGCCGAAGGGCTGAGTCCTGTCGGAATCCGGAAATACATCATGGGTGTGCCTGTATCGCTCGGTCACCGTCAGAGGAGTATGGAGGGTCATCCAGTATATCAGGTTTGAAAGCTGGCAAAGTCCCCCTCCCACTCCCGGGTAAAACGAACCGTTTGACAGCACCATACCCTCTACATAACCCTTCCGCCTCGCAGGTTTGCCTATAATCCTCCAGAAAGAAAATGTCTCCCCGGGATTTACTACTACTTTGTCCAACCTGCCCACGGCTATACTGAGGTTTCTGATCTTGTTGTACTGTAGCCACATGTCAACACCTCTCAGGTTCCTTATAAGAGGTGTCCTGTGTGAATACACCGTTACCGGCAGCAGGGTACTGCACCGCTTAGTGGCATATTTCTTTTTCCCAAAATACCATTCCAGGTATCTTTTTGCCTTGAAGAAGGTCTTTCCAAGCATAAGCCTTACCCGTGATCTTTTTTTGAACACATAAGGTCTGGCGCCCTTAACTCTGCTCATTTTCTCACCTCTAATTGGCCTGCCTCTTTATACCAGCGTATAGAAATAAAAGGAAAAAGTCAAATGAAAATCCGGGACAATACACTGCCCGGTATATGCTATAATAAATAGGTAATTTAGCTGTTGTGCCGGAAAAATGAGAGAAAGATACGCCAGAATGACAAGTTGAGTTTAAAAATAACTACGGGATAGAAGCTGTCATGAATAAGAAGCTGTTATACAAAAAAGCATATAGAATATTGGAAAAATCTACCCCTCTCAAGATTGACTGCGGAGTGCTGTGCGGCAAAGCATGCTGCAAAGGCGATCAGGATACGGGTATGTACCTGTTTCCCGGAGAGGAAGAGATGCTTTCTCAGGCAGATGATTTCATTTCCATTAAACCTACAAAGTTGTACAGCAGGTACGGTACTCCAATAAAGCTGGCAGTTTGCCAAAGTTGGTGCAGAAGGAATCTTCGTCCTCTTAGCTGCAGGATATTCCCATTGGCGCCATATATCTCCGATAACGGTATCCTTGATGTCATAACGGATCCTCGTGCTAAAGCACTGTGCCCTCTTGCAGCTTATGAGGATTTCATACAAATTGACCCATCTTTTAAAAAGAAAGTGCGCAAGGTCTTCAGGATGCTTGCCCAGGATGATGAAATCAGGGAATTCATATTAAATCTTTCAAAAATATTGGATACATATAGGCTTTGGTGATTGATGGATGCTTTCAACCATAAAACATAAAAGGTTTGCTTTGTAAACGATCCGGGATGCCGCTTTCAAATAATGCTGATGCTAAAGGTTTTGATACAACGCTAAATATTAAGTTACCATATATTACCATAATCAGTCAAAATATATATGATATTCAGGAGGGAAGACTGTGAAGAAGGTATTGTCAGGTGTTCATGAAGCCATCGGTGAAACTCCCATGGTTGATCTTTCGAGAATCGTAAAGGCATACGGTGTAGAAGGAAAAATATATGCCAAGCTGGAGTATCTTAACCCGGGATTTAGCAAAAAGGACAGGATAGCTCTTCAGATAATTGAAGAAGCTGAAAAAAGCGGCCGGCTTTTTCCCGGACAGACGGTTGTGGAACTGACAAGCGGAAACACAGGCACAGGGCTTGCAATTGTATGCGCTGTGAAGGGCTACAAATTCATTGCAGTAATGTCAAAGGGAAATTCACCGGAACGCGCTAAAATGATGAGAGCCCTCGGCGCAGAGGTAGTCCTTGTTGATCAGGCACCGGGGTCTCCCGTAGGACAGGTATCCGGAGAAGACCTGGCGTTGGTTGAAAAGGAAACTGAAAGGCTTGTAAAGGAACTTAATGCCTTTAGGGCAGATCAGTTCAATCACCCCGGAAATGTGCATGCGCATGAGTTTCATACCGGTGAAGAAATGTGGGAACAGTCCGAAGGCAAAATTGACGCCTATCTTGATTTTGTGGGTACCGCAGGGACATTCGTCGGATGTGCAAAGGCACTTAAGGCTCACAATCCAAACATAAGGTGCTATGTTGTAGAACCGGAGACTGCAGCGTACCTTGCAGGAAAGGAAATCACCAATCCCAACCACAAGATTCAGGGCGGAGGTTACAGCATGGATCTTCCTTTCCTGGACAGGGATCTCGTAAATGGTTACATTACGGTTTCCAACGATGAAGCAATACGTGCAGCAAGGGATCTGGCAAGGCTTGAAGGCATCTTCGCAGGATTTTCATCCGGAGCCAACGTATCGGCAGCGCTAAAGCTTCTTGCCGGTGAAGAAAAAGGCAATACCATAGCACTCACGATAAATGACTCGGGTCTTAAATATCTCAGCACGGACTTATATGATGTATGATATGGCACGGAATTATGTAATGCTTGATATCGGACCTGCTCTGTCACAGCAGCAGCATTTACATAGCGCCTGATAATATCGATATCAGGCGCTTGCGGTGTCAAATATAAAGCATGACTTTCTTCCCATCAGGTTGCTTCCGTAAGGTTGACCTTAAGAAGGCTTACAATGCCTCGAGCAATCAAGGCATATACTATCATGGCAATTATTGTTGCCGGTTCGAAAACGAAGCGAGCGGAAGCCCCTCCGGGATAGAATATGGCGAAAATTCCTTCAAAGGGTGCAATGAGCACACTTGTAACAGAATATATGAACTGTACCATGCCATTTCTTGCATTGGCTCCAAGAATCTTGAATATAAGCCGGAAAGCCAGCAAAACCTCAACAACTCCAAGAAAATAATAGACCAGATTTCTGGTTCTGATATACCATTCAGGAAGCCTGTGTCTTGGTTCTCCTCTTATGCCGGTTACAGGTTGGTCAGACACTCTTTTTTCAATGGTGTATCTTTCGGTCCAGTTTCTCTCCGTCGTGCTTTCCTCGTGTATTTTGCCCTCTTCGTTGTTTCTTTCTTTATCATTCTCTCCCATTATATTATCTTTTTGATTCTCTTCCATTATATTATCACCTGTTGCATTTACTTCTGAATTATTTCTATTTTATAGCTTTTGCAATTTTCCCAAACGGTATACAGAAAACTATCACATGGACAAACAGACATGCGGCTTTCATTATGCACATTTTCCATTTTTATTATTACAGCAAAACATTAAAATAAAGATACAAAAAAATCGCTGCCATAAAGCAGCGATACCGTCCGGTTATTTCCACAATTCCATCATGAAGCTGAACACTGCATCATTGAATCCGGGCAGTTCTTCGTGCCCGAAATCAGGATAAATCATCATTTTCTTGGGAGAAGTTATCTTATTGTATGCCGCAAATTGCGTGGAAGGAGGGCAAATTGTGTCCATAAGCCCCACACCCATGATCACTTCTCCTTTTATTCTCTTTGTCAGGTTCTGAACATCTATGTAGCCCAGTTTTCTGAATATCTCTTCTTCACGCTTGTGCAGGGGATCAAAACGCCTGAAATATTGTGTCAATTCCGCATATGCATCCTTTGCAAGGTCCATTTCCCACACTCTTTTATAATCGCACAGAAAAGGATAAGCCGGAGCAAGTTTCTTAATCCTGGGTTCAAGGCTTCCGCAAGCTAATGTCAATGCCCCGCCCTGTGAGCCTCCCATAGCTCCCACTCTGACTTCATCCACTTCGGGCATGGACATTATTATACCGGCCAGCTGAGCTGCATCCAGGAAAATCTGCCTGAAAAGCAGGTCATCCGGTTCACCGTCCAGTCCGCGAATTATATGTCCGTGCAGAGTATTTCCTTTCACGCCGCCTGCATCTTCAGATTTACCTCCCTGACCTCTGCAGTCCATGGCTGCGACCGAAAAACCAGCTGCAACATAGTTCAGCTTATCACTCCAGTTTCCCGCATTCCCGGAATACCCATGAAACTGCAGTACTGCCGGATGAGGCTCTTTTGCACCCACAGGTCTCAGATACATGGCATGGATCCTTGCACCTCTTACTCCCGTAAAGTACAGGTGGAAGCACTCGGCAAAAGGTACCTGGAACTCAGCGGGAACCAACTGTACATCAGGATCAACCTGCTTCATTTCGGCCAGTGCCTCTTCCCAGTACTTGTCTATGTCCGGCGGGCACGGATTAATTCCCTGGTAATTCATTAGTTCTTCAAGCGGCATATCGATTAACGGCATATATTTAACCTCCCCAATCCCTGATGCATCACCTAATATTGCAATAAGGTCAATATAGTCTAATAATTGCAGTAAGATGAATATGGCTCAATTATATAATATGGATTCCGGTCAAATCAACCATATCATATTCCCTGTCTAAAGTGAAAAGGACGTTCCTGCAATATTCTGCAGAAACGTCCCACAATAAATCCTGCAATAAAAAGGGCTTTTCTGCAAAGCCCTGCAAAAACGCTCCTCAACAAATACATAACATCTCTTTACTTCTCTATTACGGGCCTTTCTACATAAACGCCGTCCATCACTACCCAGTGGCCGGTATTATCTATAATCCGGTATTTGACACCGGACACCATGTCCTGCGGATTACGCACTAGGGCATAATATATCTGCGCAGTTCCCATGCCATCGGTTATGGTGCCTCCATCCATGAATATTTCCACATCTTTATATCCTTCAGCTCTGAGTATCAGCTCATTGCCGACTTTATCAAGCCTCTTTTGCATTTGGGATGCGTCATCATTAAAATCCCATTCCGCTATCGATATAAGCAGAGTGAATTCAGAATAATTATAAGCGGGTATACCCTTGAACCATTCAACAAAAGGCTTGGAAAGAGTCTTAGGCAAAGTCCCTGTCCAGAATACCTCGGTTATCATGGTCTTGTCATAGCTGAAGGGAGGCTCCTTAACCTCTACAATGTTATCCGAATAAATATCCGTCAAAGTAGTGCTCGGGTCAGACGGTTTCACATAAACAGGAGTGTCGCCCTCCCTGTTTGCCATGAAGAAGTTCATATAGTCTTTGGTCATTCCCTTGTAGAATATTTCATGGCCTGCTCCTATATAAACATTAGCCTGGCCTTGTCCACCTGATGCTTCAAAGAGCTTCTTTGCCTTCGGCCATTTATCAGGGTACTCCACCACAGCAAGTACGTTCTCCACGATTTCCCGCTCATAAGGGGTATCCATTAAACATGGTTCATTGGTGTCAGCCGAACCCACATAGAAAAGCCTTGCCACGCTGTTGTATGCAGACAGGCTGAACTCTTTTCCTGTTATCTCCTTATAGTCATAAGTACCGAGAGGATATATCATCTTGTAGCCGCCTGCCTCACTGATGGGCAGCACGGTAAATCCTGAGAAACAAGCCGCCTTAACCAGCTCAGGATACAGGAATGAGAACCTGTTTGTAAAATCACCGGATGCAGAAAATCCCCACATAAAGATTTTGTCTTCCATCTCCCAGCCATTATCTTCCAGCCATTCGTTGGCATGCTTAATCATATTCACTACCTGACGGTCCACCCTGTCCATAGGCTCAAAAACTTCATCATATGTTCCTGCCGCCCTTTTCAGATGCTCCAGCATAATCACATTTCTGGACAAAGCGTGGGTATAAACCGGTTCACCATTGATCAGGCTCTCCGGTCTTACAATAATAGGTACTATCCTCGGAAGTCCAAGAGCCTCGGCAATAGGAGCCGAGTTGCCTTCAGCTATTGTATAAGCCTCCCTGATATGGAAATCCAGGTCATCACCGACTTTACCCGTATTGTGAGTTTCAACAAACAGGTAGTTCTTCTTTCCCTGGTTCCTGTAGACATTGATCTTGCTGGGAATTACCATGTAATATGGATAATTGAAGCCTTTTTCGGGCATTGCTGGAACAAAAATAATCTTTCTTTCATTTCCAGGCACAGGACTTGGCAAACCTGACGTTTTGAAATTGATTATTATCCTGCTGCCGTCATTCATGAACAGTTTTAAGATATAAACAGCCTGATAATCAAGCCATGTATCGATAAGAATTTTAATTGAGCTGCCTTCACTCTCTAACCGGCAGTCAACCTTTTTCCCTTTGCTCTCAAGCCTGTATGCGTCGACTTTCGAGAAGTCTACTTTCAGGACATCATTATTGAGCACCGGTTCCAAAGCATCAACACTTGGGCTGTAATTTATTGTCTTGTCAGATGGGGAAACATTGTTGTCAAGGGTAATGCTGGCGGTCTTTGTTACATTATCCCATTCGGCTCTCGCTCCAAAAGCATCAGCCAAAGCCTTAACGGGCAAGTAAAGAGTGCCGTTATTGAGAAATGTTGTTGCGTCTACCTTCTTGCCATTAATCACCAAGCTGGCATAGTTCCTGTATACTTCGATTTTTTCCAATATACCTGCTGAAAAAGCATATGTAACCGAAATGCAAATAATCAGTGCCAAAGAAATGATGATGCGAATTTTTTTCATGAATTGCTTCTCCTCTTAAGTAAATTTTTGTTTTCCAAAGCCAGTATTAACATGGTATAAATTTTTCAGCATTTATTAATATTCCTGTGCCTTCCCTCCTCATGAAAAATTCTGCATTTTTCTACATAGTTTTACATTTTTCATCATAACATCTTGACCTTCGTTCGTCAAGAAAATTGTACCAATCCGGCACATTCCTTTACCAATCCGACATATTTCTTTAACAATCCAAAGCATTCCTTAATATTTCATCACGGAAGCTCCTTTAAAGTAAACTTACCAAAAAACACGTTGCGTTAGCTATTAAGAAATGATATGCTAACACAACGCGTTGAAACAACAATAATACAGAACAAGTTACCGCAAACCCGGTTATGCTTAATTCAACGAATCTCCTTATTGATAAACCGCATATTGCCGGATAAGAGCTCGATCTCGCTATGCAACCTGTCAAGAATCTGATAGGCTTTTTTTGCATCCCCCCTGGCAAAAAGCTGGTATGCCTCTTTAACCCTCGCTTCCATATCAGAAGGCCGGATGTCGAAATCATTCACCCATTTCAGTGCTCCCTTTTCATTCATCAAATAGCGTTTATTCAGGGCATAAATCACCTCGACCCATGAACATACAGCTCTGAATGCCGAACCCATAGCATAGTTTACGTCGCCGTTTAATGCAGCCTTACGCCCGCACTCAAGGGAAAACCAGGCCTCCCACAGGAACCTTTTTATTATGGCTTCTTTCATCAAAGGCGGGTATTGACCTTTTGAATAGAGCAGTTCCTTCAGCCTGTCAAGTGGTGTATCCCAATCCTGCCATAAGGGTTTGCAATAATGTGTCTCGGCAGCATATATAGCATTTACAAATCCAAACGGATGTCCCGGCTGATAATCAATTGTTACCCTCCCATCAATACAGTCCCGCAAAACCTCTTCAACTCTTTTTATGTCTCGCAGCAGAATATCTACAGGTGTGCCGTCAAAAATGAGCCATGCACCGCCGTTGATCCATGGACCCCATTGACCCGGAGGATTCAACAGATCGTCCCTGTGCCTGTCATCCAGCTCCTTCAGGCACTTTGCAAGGCCGTCCAGGTCCAATGTATCTTTATCATAATAAACGCCGATATCATAATCAGAATGCTGGTCAGCCTGTCCCCTGCTTTGAGAGCCTCCAAGGGCAACAGCCTTGACGCCGGGCACTTTGGACAGCATGTTTACAATCCATTTTAACTGCATAGTACGCACCTTTTCTTTACAAAAACATATCTCTTTTCAAGCCATATCTTAAACATTTTACAAAGAATCCTGCATACCGTTAACTTCCTGTTATTTTCCTTACCATTTGTTCATGTGGATTTTATCATACAGAAGATCCTCTTCCCTGTAGGCAGGCTTGTCTTCGGCAGGATAACCTACTGCAACAATGCATTCTACATTGTACTTATCCGGTATTCCCAATATATCCTTGATATATTCCTCTGCCTTCACATTATGGGGCCTGAACCTTTCCCTGACCTGTATCCAGCAGGAACCCAGACCAAGAGAATGTGCTGCCAGTTGAATTATGATGGAAGCAATGGAAGCATCCTCTATCCATACGTCACATTTTTCAGGGTCTGCCACCACGACTATTCCCAATGGAGCACCTGCCAAAAATGATGAACTGTGTTCTCTGCATTGGGAAAGCTTCTTAAGCAGATCCTTGTCGGTTACCACGATGAACTCCCATGGTCTCCGTGAGCGCGATGAAGGAGACATGAGAGCGCTTTTTAGGATTGTATCCAGTTTTTCCTTTTCTACCTCCCTGTTCTGAAACTTCCTGATGCTCCTTCTTGATTTCACCAGATCATAAAACATTACGCATCCCTCCGATTTATTTTGTTATTCTTACCCTTTGCTGAAATATGCAAATGAAGAAAGTTTATTCATCACATCCATTACAGAGGTAATCTTTTCCTGTCAAAAATAATCACAGCGGCAGCAAAAAGTACAATTATAATGCCTGCATACAGAAGATTTACCCACAGTACTTCAGCACCCTGAACCAGGTCCACCGGGTCGTAAAGTCCGTAAATGGAAATGCTTTTCAAAATCTTCAGGTCTTCTGAAGTACCTCCCAGCATGTTCAGAAGGAGAAATGCAATCGGAATCCCTGCCCCGAAACCAAGGGAGAATCTGGTTTCATTAAACAGGCAGGAAAAAAAGAAGCTAATGGACATTGCAGTCATATTTACAAGCATGGTGGTCAAGTTGAGCCTAAAAAATGCGCCGGTATCCAGAGCATCGGGAAACATGGCAGTGCAAAGGAAAACACCTGTACCGAATACTGCTGCGAATAATAAAGCTACAGAAGCAAGAGCATAGAAACCTTGCGTAAATATTATTTTCATCCTCGAGTTGGGAGTGGACAAAAGGTATGCAAAAGAGCTGTTATCCACCATCCTGGCCACAAGCCTGTTCCCGAGGATTATGCAATAGACCATGGGAAATCCTATCATAATCATTCCATAAAGCCAGCTTGCAAGATAACCGGTCAGATCGGTGACCACCTTGGACAAATTCATTGCCTTTGCAAGTTCAGGGGGAAACAGATCAAGCATTGACATAAGTTCATCCATGCTGTCTGGGTCATACATTGTAACAATCACTGTCATGTACATGGCCAGTACGAAGAAGAAAATAAGGAGCATTATCCAGTTCCTTTTAAAGGTTGTTTTCAGTAACGTCAGACTCATGACCGTTTTTCCTCCCTTCCGTAATATTCCATAAATATATCCTCAAGGGACTGGGTCTTTACATCAAGATCCAAAACAGTGATCCCAGCTATCGTCTTTATGAACCGGTCCGTATTTTCACCTGTCACATAGACCTCAATGGCAGTTTCACCGACGGTTTGCACCTCAAACCCCGCCGATTCCAACGCCTGTTTTGCCGAAACAATTTCTGAAGTTTTGATAATATAGCCTTTTCGCCGGGAACCTTTAAGAGTCTGCACATCAGATTGCTCAACTATACGCCCGTCTTTTATGATCAATACATTATCACAGGTTTTCTCAACCTCCTCAAAGATGTGACTGGACATAAGGATGGTTTTCCCTTTGGCTTTTTCACCTAATATAAGCTCCACAAACCTGTTCTGCATAAGAGGGTCAAGACCGCTTGTAGGTTCATCCAGAATAAGCACGTCAGGATCGTGCATAAACGCAGCGATGATTCCCAGCTTCTGTTTCATACCTTTTGAGAACTTTTTTATCTTTCCCCTGGGATCAAGTTCAAACATATCCAGCAGTTGTCTTTGTCTGGTGGTGTCCCTGGTTCCTCGCATGTCGTTCATGAACTTCAAAAACTCTTCCCCGGTCATGCCGTCAAGAAAAGATATTTCGCCCGGTATATAACCGAGGAACTTTTGTATCTCGGGAGCATGTTTAACACAGTCAAGTCCTCTTATGGTACATGAGCCTTTGTCAGGTCTCATGAAACCCATCAATGCGCGGATGGTGGTTGTTTTTCCGGCTCCGTTAGGACCCAGGTAACCCATCACTTCACCTTCATTTACGGAGAAATTGAGATCAAAAACTCCTTTTCCGCCTGGATACGTCAAGGTAAGGTCTTTCACATCGATCATTAAAAATCCCCCAGTCATCTGGTCATTTATCAATGCATCTGCCTTGTCAAGACAATTATGTCGTAATCATGTCTTCCTTGGATCTCAGACACTGATGATCTTATCAGGCAAAACCTCCTCAGTCCAATATTATACATCAACTCAGAAACAGATTCAGCAAGATTGACAATATTTGTTATCAAGGTTTATCATGTTAATAAACAGGCGAAAATTAGGAACAGAACAATCCATAAAAAACATTCTTTATACAAGAAGGTGCCTTTTTATGATCAGTGAAAAAGACCAGAGAGAATTATTCAAAAGACTGATAAAAGCCTATTATGAAGATGTGTTTGAGGAAACGGTTGACGAAATCCTCAAAGAGAAAGATGTAAACAAGGAAAGCTTCGCCAGGATAATTTCTGCCATATGCGGAGTTGAGGTGGATTATTCCCCCAGTTTTTCAGAGGATTTGAAAAAAGCCATTGAGAGATACAAGGAAACCAACAGGGTAGTAATAAACACCCATTCCTGCGTTAAGGACTGCGTAAGAATTGACGGCAAAACAATGTGCCAGAACGCTTGTCCATTTGATGCTATAATTATGGGCAAAGATGGTGCCGAAATCAACACTGATGCCTGTGCCGGTTGCGGTATTTGCGTAGATGTTTGTGAAAAAAGGAATTTCGTTGATAAAATTGAGTTTATGCCCCTGGTTGAAATACTGAGAAACAACAAAAAGGTAATTGCCGCTGTCGCTCCGGCAATAGCAGGACAATTCGGTGAAAACGTGTCCATGGGACAGATAAGGGCAGGCTTAAAAGAAATAGGCTTTGCGGACATGGTAGAAGTAGCATTTTTTGCGGACATGCTGACCATCAGGGAAGCGGTGGAATTTAATAAGCTTGTAAACCAGGAAAAAGATTTTATGCTTTCGTCATGCTGTTGCCCTATATGGATTGGAATGATCAAAGGCAAATTCCATGAACTGATTAAATACACTTCACCGTCCATATCTCCCATGATTGCAGCAGGAAGGGTTATTAAGGAAATAGATCCTGAATGCAAAGTTGTATTTATAGGACCGTGTGTGGCCAAAAAAGCCGAGGCAAAAGCAGAAGATCTGAAAGGCGCCATTGATTGTGTCTTAACCTTCAATGAGCTTGAAGATATTTTCAATGCACTTGATATAAAACTGGAAGAGTTGCATGAAGTGCTGTCCCCTCAATATGCTTCCAGGGGCGGAAGAGTCTACGGAAGGATAGGAGGAGTTTCAAAGGCCGTAGCCGGAGCAATTGAGCATATGTTCCCAGATAAGGTCAGGATGTTCTCCAGCGAGCAGGCAAGCGGTGTAAAAGAATGCCGGGAAATGCTCAGCAATGCTCTTAAAGGAAGTATTGACGCCAGGTTCCTGGAAGGGATGGGTTGTGACGGGGGATGTGTAGGAGGTCCAAAAGCCATCATCCCGAAGGAAAAGGGAAAGGAAGCGGTGGATAGATACGGAGATGAGTCCAAAATACATATCTCTACGGAAAACAAAATAATGAATGAGTTCCTGCAGAGGCTGGGTATAAAAAGCCTTGAGGACTTTAAGGATGAAGAAAAAACCAAGATTTTCGAAAGAAAGCTTTAATGGATTTGTATGAATGCGTTTATGAGTTTTCAGCACAGATGGTGCCGGCAGGTTTCGTAAAATGCCGGCAACAGGCAACATAAATACCGAGACGGTTATAAGAAACTGAGGCGGCCATATGCCGCCTCTTTTAACTATATTGTCCAGGTTGTCATAAGTGATTGGGCTATCATAATTATTTAGGCTATCACAATGCGCCCTTTACTTTTTGATAATCCTGAACTCTTTCACGTTGGATCCGTTGCCCTTAATGTCAAATACCAGCCAGTAACCGTTTCCGAGATAAACCTCTCCCTTCTGATTCTTGTTGTTTGCATTGGTGCTGAGTACAATTTCCCTGTCGTCAAAAACAAGTTTTAGTGTTTTCCCGGAAATAACCAGCCTGACATAACCCAGATCGTCAAAACCTTTTTTAACATTCTTCAGGTCTGCCTCCAAATTCTGCAGTACTTCCATGTCGGAATTTTCCCTGATGTTGACGGTTCCTATTGTGTACCAGCCCTCCTGGTCCCTGAATTCATTGGCGAGCTTGATGGCCGGATTCTTAAACGCAGGGTTATTGTACCAGCCTTTGGGGCAATCAGGGTTGTAACGGCCAAGGATAGCAACCTGAAGCTCGTGCTCACCCACCGTTATGTCATCTGGCAGCTTAAATGTATCAAACACCTGGATGCCGCTGCCGGGAAGCCATTGGTTTATATCGGCAACGGAATGGAAAACATATTCACCGTTTTGATTTTTGAGCCTGAAAGCTAGCGGGTAACCATCATGGTAAAGCGGCGCTACGCCCAGGTTGGACCAGGTTGAATTAATGTACAGGGTATCACCCTGGCTCAATTCATCCGTATATCTGACATCCGTGATGGCAAACCGGTAACCCATTTTCTTAATCCACTCATTTACTTTTTCTTCATAACCGGCAGGAATGGGAACTGACTTATTGTTAAAGGTGGTCACATGCCATTCTAAAGATTTTGCTATGTTGTAATCCACATCCCAGCCTCTGTCAACCCAGTACTGCATTGTGTTCCAGGCTTCCCATGAAACAGGTCCATGATGCCATACCGGTCCGTCACCCATTGAATCTACAGCCGCAATTCTGTGCGGATAATAACTGTACATATGGTTCCAGCCCGGATTCTGGTCTCCGAAACCGTCAGCCCGGAAACCGACTATTAAGTTCCCGTCGGCCTTAGCCCGTATATACTCATGCAGTCTGTCATCATCGGTAAGCAGAACCTGCATAGGAGTTTTCTTGAAATTGTCAAGATATGCGTCAATCAATTTATACAGATTTTCATCAGTTAAGTATTCGGTACCTGCCATTTCACCCCAATATCCGTCAAATGAAAGATCAACACTATCAAGATACGGATGTCCGTCGTACCGCCTCCCTATTTCAGCCACCATCTTGGAAAAATATTCAACATACAGCGGGTTATTTTCATCGGTACGCCACCAGATTTCCGCATTTTCGCTTCCGGTGTACTGGGGCTCAGGACCAACTTCTTCCCTGTACCAGGCGGGAACGTCAGGCTCATCGCTTCCGAAAGGCATAATCCTGAACATCAGGGTTTGCCGTCTTTCTTTTGCAAGTTCAAGCATGCGATCGAAAATATCCCACCTGTACTCTCCCTTTCTGGGCTCGAAGTCAGCCCAGTAGATCCTGATGTAAGCCACGCTTGTATCCGGATAATAGGCATCCCCGTAGCTGTTTGACAAGTTGCCGTCCCATGAATCGATAAACAGGTGGTCCCAGTCGCTGCCGCCCCACATTCCCCACCATCTTGGATTCTGGCGGTTGGAAAAGTCTCCGTTAAACCGCTGCTGGGTTGTAAATCCCATATGGGGATTTATCAATAGCTCGTCGGTAGGTGTAAATCTGTTATGGGCTGTTACGTGCTGGCATTTTCCCGGAGGACATGCGCAGTCATCAGACTGGCAGCAGCCTTCATCCATGCATAACCCGCACAGAGGGCAAATTACACATGTGCATGGCGGCGTACAGTTTCCTCCGTTCGGACATAATTCACAATCGCAATCGATGCTTTGGCAGCATTCTTCCTCAGCACATCCCCCGCAAACGGGACATGCTTCCGTACAACTGCACGGTGCTGGCGGTGTATATCCTTCGAGTATGACATATTTGAAATTCTGTTTCATGGGATTGGTGGCGACAAAATTATTGCAGTAAGTATTTCCGTACGGTCCGCCGTCTGTTTCCTGGTAATGAACGTTTACTCCGAATTTGGGATCCGTCTGAACAGCGTTGAAACCTTTGAGATCAGCTTTGTACAAAGAATCCAGATCTATTTTGTATTCCACATAAAATACTCCGTTTTCATGGCGCGACGCCGATTCAAAATACTCTTCCGAATCTTCATCCCATAAAATCACTCCGGCTATCTCAACTGTCTGGTAGCCGATCGCAGCAATTCTGTACTGCAGATAACCTCCCTTATTCCCCGCGTCGATATACAGCTCTACGTTGGTGCCTTCCCAGGGTGCTTCGGGATTAGGCTCAAGGTCTTTAACCGCATCTTCAAAATTGTCGTGATTGAACGCGCCAAATACGTATAAATAATTGTCTTTCCACGCCATCCAAACCGAGCCGCCTTTTCCCGGCTCAGCAGGGCCGTCGTTGAGTTTCTGATCTACCTTTATTTCAATGGAGTTACCGTAGACGTTTTCCTTCCAGTGGGCGTCAACCGACAAAGGAGCTTCACCGGCTTCAGCCACAGTTCCGAAAAGCTTCGGATCCTGCGGTACGCAAACACAGGGATACTGTCCGCAAACATCGCAGGGCTCACCGGCTTCATCCGAAACATCAAGTACAACTTCAACGCTTTTCAGCCATGACCTTATGTTGAGACCCTTTTTTGACAATAAAACCGTTAAGTAATAGTATTTGCCTCCGTCTTCTACCGTACCTGAAACCGTTACATCACTCCAGTTTGTGTTAAAATCAGCCTGGGGTGAATAATCGTCAGGCAGTCTGGTGGTGTAATCAACAGGTCCTTCAGTAAGAAAAACCTTACCCTGCATTGTATTGCCGCTCAAAGGAGTAAGCTTCCACGAAACAATGGGATAAGGGAATATATATGTAACCGCCGCAGCATATTCTTCCATGACAATATAATCAAGGCTGTCATAAGTGCCCGGCATGGATAAAGGTGCAACGCCAAAAGCGCTGTGGCCGTTCCATCCGTCAAGTTGCCCTGCCACTATTTTTATCACTTCACATCCTTCGCCCGTCGTAAGGGTAAGGGCATCGTACATGTGCACACCATATCCGGCAACCCAGGCAGGACGTATCCATCCGTCCCCGAAGGTCCCCAGTTCACTGAAATCTCCGTTAAATTTTATCCATCTTCCGAAGTTGTTGGTTCCCGTATACCCGTCATTATCTGTAAAAGTATACTGCTTATTGTCGGTTGCACTTGAAATGGGTGAAGTCAAAAACATTGAAAAAAGCATGACAATGGCCATCAAAACAGACAAACAACGTTTTTGTTTCATTAAAAACACCTCCGGCTTCTTTTCGTAGTGTAAACTAAATTACACTCTTCATATTTTGAAATCTGCTATTTATCAAAGGTTTCAAGGTTTTTTGAATAAAAAACAATGACACCCCTTTTTTTCTGGTATAATTGAG
>JAMNYG010000024.1 GCA_023622945.1 Bacillota bacterium
ATAAGCTTAGCATTATTCATGTATGTTTTCAATGATTACTTTATTAATAAATGCGATATATTTCTGTTTTTTACCACCAAAAGGTTAAATTTTGAAACATTCAGGAATTATAAGTAAGAATATGCTATAATAAGCATATGCACATCTACGAAAACTGCAGTGAGATCACTGATTATTGTCCGGCAGGTTGTGGGTCATCATATGAATAAACTGAATAATGAGGGGGAAGAAGACTTGAAGAAAGTCAGAATTGGCATAATAGGTGTCGGGCAAATCGGAAAGCGTCACCTGGAAAATTACGCTGCCATCGACTGTGTTGAATTGGTGGCGGCTTCCGATATAGATGCCGGTGAACTGGAAAAGGTTGCTGCGAATTTTGGCATACCTTACACTTATACCGATTTCAGGGAACTTTTAAAGCGAGATGACATTGATGCGGTGGATGTATGCCTGCACAACAATCTGCATGCACCAGTTACGATAGAGGCTTTTAAGGCCGGAAAACACGTGTACTGTGAAAAACCCATTGCAGGTTCTTATGCCGACGGCAAGGCAATGGTGGACGCAGCAAAAGAATACGGGAAAATGCTGCATATCCAGCTGTTCACGTTATACAAGGATGAGACAAAGGCTGCCAAGGCTGTGGATGGCTATGGTACATATAATTTTGTAAGGAAAGAAGTTGCCGCTGGCGGAGCCCTGTATGATATGGGAGTATATCATATTTCACAGATTCTTTATCTTATAGGGAATCCAAAGGTGGAGAGGATATGCGGAAGAACCTACCAGGAAACCGACATGGACCCGGAAAGAAGGAAAATCAGCGGATATAATGTAGAGGAATTGGGCTTGGGACTGGTAAACTTTGAAGGTGGTATTTCATTGGAAATCATTGAATCCTGGGCCATCCATCTTGATTCTTTTGAGGGAAGTTACATTGTGGGTTCCAAAGGCGGTGTGCGTCTGTCTCCCTTTAGTTACCATACTACAGTTTGTGATATTGATCTTGATTCAACTGCCGACCTACGAAAACTGCGGGATCGTTGGCACAGCCTGAGGGAAAATGAGGACGCATATGATTCACCGCAGCATCATTGGGTTGCAGCACTGCAGGGCAGAGTGGAACTCATGCCTACGGCAGAAATAGCGCTTCAAATGATGCTCATAGGAGAAGGAATATATATGTCGGAGAGTTTGGGACGTGAGGTCAGGGCCGAGGAAGTTATAGCTGCATCAAAATCCACTGCCTTAAAGCTATGAGGCATTACCATTGAGGGACATTTCTTTAGAAAGGAAATGTCCCTTGTTTTAATACACATAACTTATTCTTGGGGGGTATAGCATATGAAAGTGCTTGTAACAGGAAGTACCGGCAGATTTGGACCATACCTCGTGAGGGAACTGGTAAATGCAGGGCACGAAGTGGTTCTGTTCAGCAGACGCAAACCGGCTGATGAGTTCAAGGATTTGAAATGGGTGCAGGGTGACATTACGGTATACGAGGATTGCCTGAAGGCTCTTGAGGGAGGGTTTGACGCAATTCAGCATGCTGCAGCCCAGCCGGGCCCCACAGATCATCCGGAGATGACTGAGTATGTTAAGAAAAGAGGTCTTTCATTTGATGACACCATGCGTTCAAACATAATGGGGTTGTATTACCTTCTTCACGCAGCTCTGGAAAAAGACGTGGGCATATTTGTGATGACCGGAAGCAACTGTGCATTGGGTCATGGCTCCCGTATAAGCGACAGGCCATTCCCATTCAAATATTTCCCTATTGATGAAGAGCATCCTTCAGATGTTGAAGACTCCTATTCCTACAGCAAATTGGCCGGAGAGATGCTTTTATCCATGTATACCAGGGCATACGGCATGCGAACATATGCTTTGAGGTCTGCAGGGATATTTAATGAGGAGAGACGGAGAAACACTGCAAAAAACGCAAAACCTGCCACCCAATGGGACACCTGGCTTTGGGCGTGGGTAGGAAGCGAAGATCTGGCGTCTGCACACCGGCTACTTATGGAAAAGGCCAATGAAATAGAACCTCACGGAGTTTATTTCTGCAACGGCGATGACACGACGGCATTAGAACCGACCAGGGAGCTGATTGAGAAGTTCATGCCCGACATGGCTCCCCACATAAGAGATCTGGAAGGACATGCTTCCCTGATTTCAAATAAAAAGCTTAAGGAAGCAGTTGGATGGCAGCCCAAGACATCGTGGAGAATGTATCTTGAGTGAAGATTGTTCGGCCGGAGCTTCATTGTTATAGAAGATCATCAAAATTAGTTTTAAGATCTACAGGATTAATTTTGGGATCTACAAGATTAATTTTAGGATCCACAAGATTAATTTTAAGACTCTGTAAGATTAATTTTAAGATTCTGTAAGATTAATTTTAAGATTCCATAAGATTAATTTTAAGATCTGCAAGATTGTGCAAGATTGGTCTTGGAATCTATAATAGATTAACAAGAATAATTTGGGATCTATAGAAGATTAACAAGAATAATTTTAAGGAGGGACGGTATGAAAGATACGGTAGTAGGTATAGGTGTAGTCGGAGCGGGTGCCATTGGAATGAGGGGAGCCATGGCTCACCTGAGCATGCCCGATGTTCAGGACAGGGTCCGTTTGGCTGCCGTTTGTGACCCGGTTCCGGGACGTGCGAAAGCAGCTGCGGAAAAATACGGAGTTGCGGCAGCATACGAGTCTTATGAGGAATTGCTGGCAGATCCCAATGTGGATGCCGTTACCATCTGTTCTCCCATAGGGCTCCATTATGAGCAGGGAATCATGGCCATCAAGGCGGGAAAACATGTTCATTTCAATAAGACCATGACTACCCGCGTGGATGAGGCGGATGAGATTATCAGGCTTGCCAAAGAAAAAGGCGTACATGTAGTGGCATCACCGGGAATGATGTTACATCCTTTCAATCAGCGAATTCGCAGGCTCATTCTTGAAGGGCAGCTGGGGAAGCTAAGCTGGGCAATTGCAGGAACTTCGGCAGGAAGCGGCCAGTACCACCTTTCAGAGGAATATCGCAGAGGCAATGATGTCCTCACAAATATCAACCCAGGCTGGTATTTCAAAAAGCCCGGCGGTGGCCCCCAGTATGATGTCACGGTGTATTGCCTGCACAACTTAACGGGTATTCTTGGACCTGCAAAACGCGTGACTGCTTTTTCGGGAATTTCTCTTCCTGAACGTGAATTCCTGGGTCAAACTATAACCAATGAAATGGATGATTCCACCATACTGCTCATTGATTTCGGCGATGCATTTTATGCAGTGGTATATGCCACCATTGCCGGTGATATAACAAGAGGATTTTCGCCCAATATATATGGGACCAAAGGAGCTATCATAGGAACCAAATTCGGGGACAGAGAATTAAGGCTTCCTGAAGACCATCAGCCCCATGTGACAGGCGAGCATGCCAAAATGCCGGAGTCTCACGTGTTTGAAGATATCATGCAGTTGGTTGATTGTATACTTTATAATAGGAAGACCGTTGCAAGCGCAGAACATGCAAGGCACGTAATAGAAATAATAGAGGCAGGATACAGGTCTGCAGAGACAGGCATGGCACAGGAATTAAAAACAAGCTTTGAGCCGCTGCCTCTGGAGATGTTATGCGTATAAGCCAAAATGCAAGCTAAGCATATAAGCTGAGCAGCGTATACGCAAACCACAAAAATAAAATGCAGCAAATCGTATAAGTGAGAAAGTGAGTATAATGTACAAGCGTAAAAATGCGTACAGTCAATCACATAATAAACGCAGGATTATTAAAAGCCGTATTACAATTAGGGAGTCATGTCTGACTCCTTAATTTTTTGGCAGGCAGGAGCAGTACGAGTAAGCGGAAAAATTATTCCGGCGAAAACACTTCCCTGGCTAAAGACGTAAATACTGCCCTTGCTAAAGATAATGCTAAAAATAATGCTATTTGAGGCTTAAAAGAACAAGAGCGGCAAGCCCCAGGACAAGCCCTGCAATACCTTGCCGGGTAAGCTTTTCCTTGAAAAGCACCACCGACAACAGTGAAGATGC
>JAMNYG010000065.1 GCA_023622945.1 Bacillota bacterium
TCTTCGAAAACTATAGTCAGGCTGAGTCAGCTGCCAGGCAGATTAAGGAAAGAGGATTAAGAACCGATGACATTTCAATAGTAACAAAAGAAAGAGACCGGGAAGGAGAAGGTACAGGCGCCGGAATGCAGATGGTCAATGATGCTTTTTCCGGAGTAGCCGGGGGAATCGGAGCTGCCGGAAATACAAATGTTGCAGGAACAACACCTAAAGATAACATTTCCGACGGAGTGATGACAGGAGGAATACTGGGAGGCCTTGCAGGCCTTTTGATAGGGGCAGGCAGCATGATCATCCCGGGCCTTGGCATAGTAGCTGCTGCTGGACCTATTGCAGGGCTTATTACAGGAGCGGTTACCGGTGGAATTGTAGGAGGCCTTGTTGATCTGGGTATTCCGGAAAACAAAGGACGCCAGTACGAAGAAGATATAAAGGAAGGAAAAATTCTTTTTACCATGAGAACAGATGATGATAAAGTTGAAAGCGTGGAATCCATTTTAAGGGAGAACGGTGCCATACGCGTGGAGACGTATTAAGGTACTCCTCTCGCTTACGGGGGTCATCCCAATAAGCTGAGGAATGTCCCTTTCTGATTTACCTGGCATTTACACTTCTCCCACCGACGGGGGCCATACCCGTAAGTTGAGGAATGTCCTTTTTAGTTTTTCCTTCAGCTATTCGATAATTGATGGTTCAGGTAAAACCGTCGGAGTTGGTGACGGTGTGCCGTCGGTTACAGGCGAAGCCGTCTCTGAAGGTCTGCCTGATGGCTCTGAAGGTGCGGGTGAAGGAGACAGCGTCGGTGGTGCTGAAGGAGCAGCCGACGGTGACGGTGTCGCCGAAGGTGCAACAGAAGGAGAAGACGACGGCGTTGGTTTGGTTGAAGGTGTGGGAGACGCCTCATTGGACGGTGCAGGTGAAGGTACCGGAGTGGGAGAAGGAACAATTGAAGGTGAAGGAGTAGGAGTAGCACCCTCAACCTTCTTTGTACCCCTTCTTACTTCCTGGGTCAGGGGACTGTACCTGCTTCTGTAGAGGTAAGTGTTGCTTACTACCGTACCGTTTATTTTCACGATTTTATAGGTGTCAACATCATAACCCATCCAGCCTTCCTGTTCCACAATTGTTGTTCCCTCTTCAAGATTTGGGTCATCTATGATGGTTTCTTTAAATTCCTTGACAGCCACCGTTTTATTGACTATTTCTATGGTTTTCCCGGGATTTTCGTTTGTTCCGTATATGCTGAAAATCAATCTGTTATCATTTGTAACATTTGCTTCAATTTTAATGGGCCAGTCGGTAGAGTTTCTAAACCTGAAATCAACGTAACCGTATGCTACCGCAGCGTCCTGTCCAAGGGGAACATATGCGACAGTAAACATATGCTCCTGTCTTTCAACTATTTCCAGGTCAGCATAAAGAGCGGCGTTATACAAAGTTGAAGATACCTGACATATTCCGCCTCCTATATCTGATACAACTTTTCCGTTTACGTAGATAAAGGCATCCTTATAGCCGCCTTGTGCAGTTCTTTTTCCCACTATATTGTTGAATGAAAACTCTTCTCCAGGGGCAAGAATGGTTCCGTTTATTTTAGAAGCCGCAAGCCTTATGTTCTCGCTCCTGTTTATTTCATTCTGGTTTCTGGTGTAAAAACGGGTTTCATAACGCGCGAGCAGATCCTTAAACATCATTGCCTTAAGCTTTTCGGTGGTTACTTTAGGCTCAACGAAAACCACAGGCAATACCTTTTCCGTGTCTTCACTCTGGTTGAGATCCTCTACGATGGAGACCAGTATATCCTTATCAATGTGCCTGCCGACGGAATGGGGAAGAATTTCTATTTCATTGTTTACAACCTTTATGGTTGCATTTTTTTCTTCCTGGATTATTTGCGAATAGAGATCATCGGCGTTAATGGCGTCGGGCAGGGTCTCGATTACAGGCACTGTTATTTCTCCGCCTCTTAATTCTTTTATTGCCCTGTCTACTTCTTCCATAAGCTTATTCCTGTCAATGCTTTCCCCACGGCGGCCTGAACGTATGATTACACGATTATCCTGGATTATAAGTTCCGGTTGCCGTACATTGATGAAAATCCTGTCAGAAAGAACATCCGCCAAATTTTCGAGCTTATCCCTGTCATACTCTGCTTTTATATCCAGGGTGAAGCCATGGTGTGACGTTCTTGCGATATCAGCAAGCCTGTTAAAGATATTGCCGGACCTTCCGACACTGAAGGCTTTTTCAATGGTTTCCTCGATGTTAAAGGAAACCCCCAGTTCTTCATAGTCTATATCCAATCTCTCATCCTTGCAGACAAGTGTGAGCAATGTATTGCTTTTTATATGACCATATTTCTGGCTTAAAGCTTCAAAAAGCTGTGAATAGGTCATTCCCCCTGCTTCTATATCGCCTACCCTTACACCCGCGTATATCCTGTCAGAGCTCAGGAGGGAATAAAGCAGCTGAGTGGCTATTGCCAGCATCAGCAAGCTGAAGGTGATGAGAGAAATGTAAATAACCTTTGTTGAAACGGCTCTGGACTTTTTTCTTTCCAATTGAGAATTCATATTACAGCGCCCCGCTAAATCAGTTTATATATGCAAAGAGATACATAAATCTATTATCGCAATTTTATGCATAAAACACAATATTCTTTATTCAAAACATTTATTTCCAATACCATTGTTTTTTAAACTATTCTGCCTGACATAATAAGACGTTTGAAAAAAATATTTGTTTCAGGGAAAGCCATTATATTAATAATATGTTTTTAAAGGCAAAATATGTATAATATAGAAATTTCCTGCTTATACTAATTATATAGTTATTATATTAAAAGGAGAAAAAAAGTTTATGTCAACTCATCTTCACAGAAATGATGACTTTGTCCTTCAAAAAGAGGGGGCATTCAGCATACTTATCAGCACGATATTTAAAAGAAAAAAGGCCGTTGAACTGCAGATGAATTCAGAAGAAGCAGAGCTGATTAGATGTTTGAACAATGCAAGAGAGGAATGGATAACAGCCTGTATTGAATTTGAATATGCAGATGACCAGGAAATCATAGATTACCACACGTACAAAATAAAGGCTTATCAGCTTAAATATGAATACTACCTGAAAAAAGCAAAGGAAAAAGGCATAAGGGTAAACTTGCTGACATTGCCGGATAACCATAATATCCCTGCCGGCATACAACACCTTAATATTTGATTTCTCATTCTGACCCCTCTCCTTTTTTGTTAACCTGTAATTTTCTTTTGCCCACAGGTGAAAGCCGGGTGGGTACTTCCGTCTTTGTCCCCCTTTGTAAATTTAAGCAGTAATAATATTGCCTTTACGTAAATATATATTTAGTAAGTCCAACAAAAGAGGTCGATTACCGATGAACATCGATTATACAGCTGTTTTGGCCTATGGGCTTGGTATAATATTACTTTTCATATTGGGGAGAATGCTGGTGGTACCATTAAAGTTTGTCATGAAACTTGTATATAACGCTTTAATAGGGGGAGCTGTACTGATACTGATAAATCTGATAGGCGGTTTTTTCAACTACCATATGCCGGTCAACTTTATTACCGCCATGATAACCGGCCTCCTGGGTGTTCCGGGAATAATACTTCTGATCATCTTAAAGCAGATATTCAAGGTATGAAGTATATGTTTTAAAACCTATTTTTCAGTATGTTTACATAAGAAGTTACAAAATTATCCAACTTAATGTGTTTCAGGGTTATTTAACTTAATATGATACAGGATTATTCAACTTATCGGCAAAAGACCGGGGTTTATTTTTTTGTATACAAAGAACATTGCTTAATCGTAAAAATCCTTGATATATGGCTATTTTAAGGCTTTTTAATTTCTCTTGACAATAAATAAACCAATTAGTATACTGTAAACTGGATGAAAAATTACAGTATCATATGGTTGGCCGGATGATCCGGTTGGTTTGGAAAATGATTATGGGGTATTTTTTTGTTACATAGTTAAAGAAATGGTTTTCTTTAATTAGTATACAAAATGCATTTCTTTTTTTTGCAAACTTGAAAACCGTGATGTTAAGGGCAACCAGGATACTGCTAATATGGACAATATTATACACATTATGATAACTTAAAATTCGGCGTGCAGGTTATCATAACATGCAATACTTTATGAAGGGGGTTTGCCACATGGGCAAGGTTGTAGAGATCAGATGGCACGGACGTGGTGGTCAGGGTGCAAAGACAGCATCCTTGCTGCTTGCCGACGTTGCATTTTATACCGGGAAATATATTCAAGGCTTTCCCGAGTATGGTCCCGAAAGAATGGGAGCACCGATGACGGCATATAACAGGATAAGCGATGAGAGATTGACCATCCACAGCAATATCTACGAACCTGATTATGTAGTGGTAACAGACGATACTTTGCTTACCTCGGTTGATGTCACAGCCGGTCTGAAGGAAGATGGTGCAATAATAATCAACACTACCAAATCACCTGAAGAAATCAGGCCTCTCCTCAAAGGTTACAAGGGAAAGGTATGTACCGTCGACGCAAAGACAATATCCATTGAAACTCTCGGAAGATATTTCCCCAATACTCCAATGCTTGGAGCGGTGGTAAAGGTCAGCCAGGTTATGGACGAAAAGGAATTCCTGGAACACATGGAAGAGTCTTTCAGGCATAAGTTTGCCAAGAAACCCGAGGTTATTGAGGGTAACATGAAGGCGCTCAAGAGAGCAATGCAGGAGGTGAAAGAAATATGAGCTGCAAATCATGCAATTTGGAAAGAAAAGAGCTGTCTCCTGATGTAACATGGAAAGATATTACCGAAGGCGGTACGATAGCTGATGCGGGTAACGCCGTACTGATCAAAACCGGTGAATGGCGTTCAAAGAGGCCCGTTTGGCTTAAGGATAAATGCAAACAGTGTTTGCTTTGCTTCCCTGTATGTCCTGATTCATCGATTCCGGTCAACAGTGAGGGTAACAGAGAAGATTTCGATTATGATCACTGCAAAGGTTGCGGCATTTGCGTAAAGGTTTGTCCTTTCAAAGCCATTGACTTTGTAGATGAAGGCTAGTAAGGGGGTATTGGATAATGGCAATAAGAGAAAGAATGAGTGGTAATGAAGCTGTGGCTTTTGCCATGAAGCAGATAAATCCGGATGTTGTTGCAGCATTCCCTATAACTCCGTCTACGGAAATTCCCCAGTATTTTTCCACATACGTTTCAAACGGAGAGGTAGACACTGAATTTATAGCCGTTGAGTCCGAGCACAGCGCCATGTCAGCCTGCATAGGTGCCCAGGCAGCAGGTGGAAGGGCTATGACCGCTACATCCGCAAACGGTCTTGCATTGATGTGGGAATGTCTTTATATTGCAGCGTGCTCCAGGCTTCCCATTGTTATGGCTGTTGTAAACAGGACAATGTCCGGTCCTCTTAATATACACAATGATCACAGCGACTCCATGGGAGCAAGGGATTCCGGATGGATACAGCTGTATTCCGAAAACAACCAGGAAGCATATGACAACATGCTTATGGCTCACAGGATAGCTGAGCATCCGTCGGTTATGCTGCCTGTCATGGTATGCCAGGACGGATTTATAACTTCCCATGCGGTTGAAAATATTGAGCTGGTTGAAGATGACAAGGTTAAAGCCTTTGTTGGAGAGTACAACCCCGTTCATTATCTCCTGAACAGGGATAATCCGATATCAATGGGGCCTCTGGATCACTTCACTCATACCTTTGAGCACAAGAGACAGCAGGCTCAGGCAATGATGAATGCAAAGAATGTCATACTGGAAGTTGCAAGGGAATTCGAAAAACTTACCGGCAGAAAATACGGATTCTTTGAAGAATACAGGACTGAAGACGCAGAAACGGTTATAGTTGTGTTAAACTCTACAGCCGGTACCGTGAAATACGTAGTTGACCAGATGAGGAAGGAAGGCAAGAAGGTTGGTCTCATCAAGCCAAGGGTTTACAGACCGTTCCCTGTGGATGAAATTGCTTCTGCATTATCAAGGTTCAAAGCTATTGCTGTAATGGATAAGGCAGACAGCTTCAATGCTGCAGGAGGTCCTCTGTTTACAGATGTTACAAGCGCCATGTATGCTAAGTCCGTATTCGGTCCGAAGGTTATCAACTACATTTACGGACTGGGCGGAAGAGATGTCAGAACCGATGATATAGAGCTGGTATTTAATAACCTTCTGAAGATCGTGGAAACCGGAGAAGTCGGTTCTGTTTACAATTACCTTGGTGTAAGAGAATAGGAGGTGTAATGCATGGCTTACAGATTAAAAGAAGTTGCAAGAAAACCCGAAAGATTTTCCAGCGGTCACAGAATGTGTGCAGGATGCGGAGCACCGATAGTTGTAAGGCAGGTTCTGAGAGCACTAAAACCTGAAGACCATGCTGTAATTGGCTGTGCTACCGGATGCCTTGAGGTATCGTCCTTCCTGTATCCATATACTTCATGGAGAGATTCATTCATTCATAATGCTTTTGAAAACTCAGCAGCTACAATTTCAGGCGCTGAGGCTGCATATAATGCTCTGAAGAAAAAAGGAAAAATCACAGGCGAAACCAAGTTTATAGCATTTGGTGGGGACGGAGGAACCTATGATATCGGACTGCAGTCGTTGTCAGGGGCTATGGAAAGAGGCCATGATATGGTTTACGTATGCTACGACAACGGCGCTTATATGAATACGGGTATACAGAGATCTTCTGCCACACCGCTTTATGCAGATACCACGACATCACCTGCAGGAAGCAAAATTCCCGGAAAGATGCAGTGGAGGAAGGACCTGACAGAAATAATGGTGAAGCATCACCTTCCTTACGTTGCCCAGACTGCTCCTTTAGGAAACATGAAGGATCTGTACGAAAAGGCTGAAAAGGCTATATATACAAAAGGACCCTGCTTCCTGAACGTACTTGCTCCATGTCCGAGAGGATGGAGGTATGATGCCGAAAACCTCATGGAGATCAGCAAGCTTGCCGTTGAGACATGCTTCTGGCCGCTGTATGAGGTTATTGACGGGAAATATGTCATAAACTATAAGCCTAAGAACAAACTTCCCGTGAAAGAATTCCTGAAGACCCAGGGAAGGTTCAGACATCTGTTCAGGGCCGGAAATGAATATATGATAGAACAAATACAGGCTGAAGTGGACAGAAGATGGGAAGAGCTTCTCAGACTGGCCGGCGAAGCATAAGGATATCAACAGAATGTAATAGAAATGTAATAGAAATACAACGGCTATATAAGAGAAGCACAACGGAAATTCAATATAAATAAAACGCAAATACGCTATCAATTTAAAATGCAATTACAAATATAATAGAAAAAGAGGACAGTTTGCTGTCCTCTTTTATTATAGTATAATAAATATGGGAAATTATTTTGTTAAGCACTTCGGTGCCTTGGGCTGATAGAGGATCCAGAAGCAAGCAGTGCTAACTGAAAGCATTGCTATTGCTGTTACAATTACAGCCAGGAAATCAAATACCTTTCTCATGTATGTACACCTCCTGATTTATATTGATTGTTTATTTGTAATACGGTTGTACAACCATATACATAGCTATGCCAAAATCATATGAATAACAACGCTAAAACCATATATAAACAGCTACGCTAATAACATACATAAACAACTACTCAACAACAATAAATCCTTATTGTTTTGAAATATGATCCTTCAGGCTGTTAATGGCTTTCTTTGCTTCCAGGTAATTTGTGACTTCCAGCAGATTGGCGATATACTCAAGATTCTGCACATATTCGCTTTTGTTTAGTGAATTGCGGCTCTTGTAGTAATCGTGGGTGTTTCTTATGGCAAGAGTCAGTATTACGGTAACAAAAAGGGAAAGGTAGATATTTATCCTTAGTAAGACGGTATTGGTCGGATTGTTGAAATTGTTATGATCAAGAAGGAGTATTTTGCACATTATTGCTGCAAGGAAAATTAAAGTGCTGATTGACACTGCATAAGCCACCAGATGTATGAAATACTCCCTCTTTTTTACCGTAGCGCTCTCGAAATCAATTATCCTGATTTTATATTTTAATGATATGAAAATTAAAACCACTTGCAGAAACCTTACAGGAAGAGTAAGAAGTATGCGAAGGATTTCATCTTCCTTAATCTGCGTAATGTCAATGCCTGCAAACCACTGAACGAGTAAAAGGGATATGGCTTCGGTAATAACCAGTATAGCCATCCCAAATACGGTGGCCAATATGGACTCATAAAATTTCAGTCTTAAAATGAATATCAGAAGCAGCGACAATAATATAACATGGACCAGGAGGCTCTCGGTCTCATTGTTTACGTTCCTGCGGATAAAATAAGAAGCAATGGCGGTAATCACGGCATAAAGAAGGATTCTCAGGAGATTTTTCTTATCCTTGAAAAACGAAAACTTTCCGATGGATAAAACACTGAGCGTTGAAATTGCTACGGCTTCAGGAAAACTTACCAAAATAATGCTTAATACAGAAATATTATCCACAACTTTCACCACTTTCCTTCTTTGAAATTAAATATATCAGACAACCTCAAAACAGTCAAACATTTTTTTAAAACACATGTAAATTTTTAGAACATAAAAATAAAAAAACCGGGAAATATTTCTTATTTTTCCTGTCTGTCGGCAATTATGGAGTCGATAAGAAGTTTCAGAGAATTCGGATTGACTTTGTTGCGGCTTGCTTCCATCGCCACTTTAATATACGGAGCGCTTTCTTCGCTGAGTATCCAGCGCCTTACATCCTCGGGCATGTTGGTGAAAAGGTAGTAATCTTTGCTGAAATGATCGGAAGCGGACTTTAAGAGATTTTCCTCGTATTTTTTCCTCTCCTGTTCAAGAGTTTCCTCGGTGTTGAACATGTACCAGAAGTCAGGAGTCACTCTTGCGTAGTTACTGAGGATGCTGATGGTGCCGGGAAAAGGTTCAATGTCTCCGTTCAAATAACTTCGGATCTGCTTTGGGCTGATGGTGTAGCCTGTCTTTCTTTTAATGTCCTCCGAAAACTCTTCTATAGTCATACCTTTCATTATAAGGTTTAAGTTGCTTATGAATACTGTAAGGTCAAAATTATTTTCCTGGGAAGACGGTTCGTTTAAGTATCCTGCAGCTTTCAGCAGCTCTTCGTAAGGATAGTCATATGCTTTGGAGATCAGTCTCAATGTATCGGGTCTCGGGTTGGAATCCTTACCTGTTCGAGGGTCTACTCCTTTTTCAAGCACGCTGAGATAGGAATAGCTGATTCCCATTCTCCTTGCGGCTTCTCGTAAGGACCAGTTTTTACTAATCCTAATTTGACGAAATAATTCGCCTAGATTATTCATTTTAACCCCCCTGCAAAAACGAAATAATGACCAGTATGACGAAACATGTATATCTACCTATATATTGTAAATCATTGGGGATGATTTTTAAAGACAAAAATACAGGTTTTTTGATATCATGCAAATTTTATCAAAACAAAAGCATAAGACAGATGCAATTAATTGTAAATTTTTAGCTGTTTTTTTGTTAATTTTGCACAACATCCTAAAACATTCTATATGCAATATATCAGGCATATAATAAAGTGTATGAGTCAGCCGGGGCATTACTATATTTATGTCAACAAAAGTCTTCCAAAGCCGGCTTGACATTCAATACAGGTATTGGAGGATTTCTGTTATGCAGCAATTAGACACGGAGATAGCCGCAAAATATGATCTGGAATTGAGAAGTGTCGTGCCTTACAGAGACTGTTACATAATAAATACCTCCAAAGGTAAAAAGGTCCTAAGGAAAAACACCCTTTCGCCGGAGAGAATCATGTTTGTACATGCAGTGAAGGAGCACCTGTATAAGAATAATTTTAAAAATATTGATCGATATTTATATACCGTTGAAGGTTATCCATATTTCATATACGAAGGAGATGTATATACGGTTTCGGACTTTATAGAGGGAAGCGAGTGCGATTTTGAAAAAGAGGAAGACGTAATACAGGCTGCAAGGCTTCTGGCATTGCTTCATAAGGCCTCCAGGGGTTTTACCGCCCCGGAAGGGTCAAAACCCAGGGATGAGCTTGGAAAGCTTCCGTATTACTTCAATAAAAGGCTGGGAGAAATTAAAAAATACAAGAAGACAGCCAAAAGGCGCCTGAGCAAATTTGATTACATGTTTCTTGACTGTGCCGATTATTATTACGATATGGGCCAAAAAGCCCTGGAAGCTTTGCAGGCGTCAAACTACGATAAAATGGTGGAAAATGCAAGAAAAGAAGGTATGATATGCCACAGGGATTTCACACACCACAACCTCATACGTTCCAACGGACAAATGTATGTTACGGGTTTTAACTACTGTTGCTTTGAGCTTAAAGTATATGATATAGTCAACTTGATCAGGAGAAGAATGCGAAAATGCAAATGGAATTTTGAAGATGCAGTGCTGATTATCAATGAATACAGCAAAATAGAAAGTTTAAATGCCGATGATATGGAGATTCTGGAAATAATGCTTCAATTCCCGCAGAAGTTCTGGAGGGTGATAAACAGATACTATAACAGCCGGCGCAGCTGGTCGGAAAAAAATTATGTAAACAGACTGAGGGAAGTTTTGGAAGAGTCGGAGCATCATGAAAAATTTATGGAGAATTTTCGCATAATGTACAGATAGAAAGGTATAGAATCAATTTAAGTTTTTTGCCAGTAACGCGAAAGGGCGACATAACATAGAATATAATAAACAATATCATTTCGGGTGATATTATGGGCAGGTTTAAAACAGGGGATGTGGTGGCTAGAAAATCCTACGGAATGGATATTTTATTCAAAATAGTAGGTATAGAAAACAACGGCAAAGAAGACATAGTATCCCTTAAAGGTATCACTTGCAGGCTACAGGCCGACGCTCCGGAATCGGATCTTCTTTTACAGGATGACGAATGCATAAAGGAATACACCAGGAAACATGGAATGGCTGGCAAGAGAAGGCAATATTTAAAAAATACTTGACATAATTACTTACCCACTGCTATAATATATAGCCTTTGACAAACGCCTCATCGTATGATAAAATATAGACAAACATAAGATGAGGTGATCCAATGATTGAGAAAAAGGATCTTTCCCAAATAAGAAAGGATATAGAAACTTGTGTTGGCGAAAGGGTGCAGCTGAAAGCCAATAAAGGCAGAAAGAAAACATTCATCCGGGAAGGCATACTTGAGAACACCTATCCCAGCATCTTCGTAGTAAAGTTTGAAAATGACTATGAGACTACCAGGCGTGTATCTTACAGCTATACAGATGTACTTACAAAAGCAGTAGAAATCGTGGTATGCAAGGACAACAGGAAAATACAGGTTTGCTGAGGATATGTGAGCATACTTGTTATCGAATATTCTAAGGAATTTTTATCCATGATGAAGGAATCTTTATCTGTAGAAATTTCTATCCAACGGAATATTTGCATACGATAAGGGATTCATATTTATAAAAAGAGCAGGTTTCGTTATCCGGTAAATGAATGGATTGAGATGATGATAAACTGCCAGGTCTGACCTGGTGGTTTTGTTTTTTATTTTGCAGTTTCTACCCGCTCTTTAGTAATAATTTGTATACCTTGTCAATATATATAACTTAGAAGTCTCCTTAAAAACATACCATTGGCTGATGAATAAAGTTTTTTGCCGAACGGTTTTGAGTGCATGAAATGACAGGAGGAGGATAGAAAATGTCTCTGGAGCTTTTAAGGGAAGGCGTTAAATTGACCAGGTTAATTGGCAAGGACTCAGCGCAGATCATTGTAGAGAATGATATAATTGTTCCCGACGTTAAGCCTGATATAGCGAGCATACTGCTGCTGGATGCCGATATTACGTCAGTCAGGGCTGAAGCCAAAGAAGATAAGGTTGTGGTAAACGGACTGATAAATTATAAAATACTTTACATATCCGACGATGAAAATCAAAGCGTAAAAGGGATAAATGCAGGTCATAACTTTACCCATTCCCTGGATATACCCGATACAAATCCGGGTATGAGGTGCAATGCAAAATGCAGCGTTCTACATATTGATTACGACATGATACACAGCAGGAAGATAAATACCAAGGCAATAATAAGTATTGACGGGAAAGTGTCCAGTGAAGAGGAATATGAAATAGCAGGCGGTGTTTCGGGTATAGATGGTGTCCAACAGCTCAGAAAAAGCATAGATATAAACTGTTTTATAGGAGAGAGCAGAACAGAGTGCAATATAGCTGAAACCCTGCAACTGCCTGAGAACAAACCTGCCATAGCAGACATCCTGAGAAACGATGTAAGGATCGCCGAAAAGGAGTACATAGTATCTGATGACAAGATAATAGTAAAAGGCAACCTGGTGGTATCCACATTGTACATAGGTGATGATGAGGACGGAAGCGCACAGTATGCAGAGCATGAAATACCTTTCTCACAGGCAGTTGATATTCCCGGTTTGAGTGAAAACTCCCTTGGAGAAGTGGATGTAGATGTGTTTGATTATCGCTTCGTGCCGGCAGAAGATGATTACGGTGAGCTAAGGATCCTTGATACCAGGATTGACCTGGCTGTTTCGGCAGCAGGTTTTGAAAAAAGGAGCATTGAAGTACTTGAGGATGCATATGCTCCCAAAGCCAGGCTTGACCTTGAGACAGGTGTTGTTGTTGCAGAGGACATATTGCTTGAAGACAGAAGCCAAGCAACTGTAAGAGAGGTTATGACGATCGATGAGAGCGGTCCAGGCATACGGGAAGTGCTAAGTATATACTGCAGACCTACCCTTTCAGAGTACAGGGTATATGAGAATAAGGTTGTAATAGAAGGGGTTGTAAAAAATTATTTACTTTACACTTCAGACGACGGCCAGCAACGTATTTTCTGCCATGAGCAGGAGATGCCCTTTACGCACGGCATTGATTATGATGGCTTAAGACCCGATATGATATGTGAAATGGATATTGACCTTGAGAACTTAAGTTACAGTGTGCTTTCAGGAAAGGAAGTTGAGGTAAGAGAAGTAATCGGCATAAATTTGAAGGTGTCCGACAAGGAATCCATATCCACCGTGGTGGAGGCCCATGAACTGCCTGCAGACGAAAGGGGTATCAAAGAACGGCCTACCATCACCATCTATTATGCACAAAAGGGAGATAACCTGTGGAAAATTGCGAAAAAATATCTCACAACTGTGGATGCTTTAAAGAAATGGAATGACCTGGACGATAATACGGTTCTACGCTCAGGACAGCAAATATTGATATTTAAGACTGCAACTTAGTGTATTTTTATCATAATTTAAATATAATGTACTCAAATCAATGATTTTCGAATTTATGAAGTGCCTGAAACGGAGATTTCAGGCACTTTTTATTGAAATGGGAATGTTTTTTGTATATAATACACTTAACTGATTGGACACAAATATTAACCGGGGTGGCAAATGGCTTCCGTTGCGCTGAAGGCAAGGGCAAAAATCAATTTGTCAATAGACGTCCTCAGAAAGAGGGATGACGGATACCATGAAGTAAAAATGATTATGCAGTCCATTGAACTTCACGACATGGTGTTTATGGAACCTCAGGACGATGGGATAGAAGTTAAATGCGACTGCAGGTGGGTACCGTCGGATGAACGCAATATAGCATATAAGGCTGCAAAGCTTTTTATAGATGAGTTTAACGTAAAAAAAGGTGTAAAAATAAATATTGTGAAAAAGATACCCGTATCTGCCGGACTGGCAGGGGGGAGCGCAGATGCGTCCGCCGTTTTGAAGGGTATGGCCCGGATGTTCTTTCCTTCCTTAAGCCAGGAGGATCTTTTAAGGCTGGGGAAAAAGGTAGGCGCAGACGTACCTTTTTGCATTACGGGAGGAACCATGCTGGCTGAGGGGATTGGTGAAAAGCTGACGGAGCTTAAGCCTCTTCCTGAAACATATATATTGTTAATAAAGCCAAGAATGGGCATTTCCACGGCATGGGTATACAATAACCTTAATCTTTCCGAAATAAAAGAGAGACCTGACATGAATGCCCTTCTTGAAGCTATAGACAAGCAGGATGTTGTTACTCTTGCAGCCGGAATGAAAAATGTGCTTGAGCCTGTTGCCGAAAAGAAATGCAGTGACATTAGGAAAGCCAGGGAATGCCTGATGAGGCTGGGAGCTGCCGGAAGCATAATGAGCGGCAGCGGGCCCACGGTTTTCGGCGTATTTACCGATAAAAAACGGGCAGAGAAAGCCTATGAATCAATTAACAATCCTTCGTGGCAATGCTATTTGACCAAAACTATAGGTTAGTTGAAAGGGAATGACATTTATGGCTGACAAATTATCAAAAGTAAAACTGAATGACTACAAACCTTTAAGAGAAGTTATTTTCAATACCCTTAAGGAAGCTATAATAACAGGTGAGTTAAAGCCCGGAGAAAGGCTTATGGAAGTACAGCTGGCAGAAAAGATGGGAGTCAGCAGGACACCTGTAAGGGAAGCAATAAGAAAGCTTGAGCTTGAGGGACTGGTTACAATGATCCCTCGTAAGGGTGCACATGTGGGAGAGATTTCGGTCAAGGACATAATGGATGTCCTTGAAGTAAGGGCCTCCCTTGACGGGCTTGCTACTTCCCTTGCGGCCGAGAGGATTACTGAAAGTGAACTTAAGGATTTAAAGCATGTTTTGACCCAGTTTACGAGCTACGTGGAAAAGGAAAACATCCAAGGGTCAATAAAAAAGGATGTGGAGTTTCATGACATAATATACCGTGCGTGCAGGAACGAGAAACTGCTGCAAATAATCGGCAACCTGCAGGAACAGTTCCACAGGTTCAGGGTTATGTTCCTGAAAGACCTTAAAAGCCCCAAGGAACTGATCCAGGAGCATGTGGACATATACGACGCGATTTTGTCAAAGGATCCGGAAAGAGCCCGTAAGGCGGCTCAACAGCATATAAAGAACCAGGAGACTACGGTTATCAATACAATAAAGAAAATGGGGAAATAAAATAAATTTATGCTTAACGCAATAATACTTGCCGGAAACAATTCCACTTCAAACCCTGACGGCATCGGAAACAAGGCATTGATAAAGATGAAGGGCAGGTTCATGATAGAGTACGTCATCGATGCTTTAATAGGCGTTGATGAAATTTGCGGCATTGTTGTGGTCGGGCCTGGGAAGGAACTTTCTTCCGTGGTTTCGACAAAAGTTAATGCCATTTTGGATTGCGACGGAACCATAATGCAGAAACTGGCCAGGGGAATGGACTATCTCGGCGGCGACAGGAATTTGCTTGTCTGTGCTTCCGATATCCCCATGCTGACAAAGGAAGCGGTAAATGACTTCATTATGAAGTCATATGATACCGGAGCCGATTTCTGCTATCCCATCATAGAGAAAAAGACAATGGAAGAAAAGTTTCCGGATGCCAGGAAGACTTTTGTCAAGATCAGGGAAGGCAGATTTACAGGGGGTAATATTTTCTACGTCAATCCCCTGATCATCAACAAAACTTTCGATATAGCGGAAAAACTTCTTGATGCAAGGAAAAACCCCGTAAAAATGGCAGGATTACTCGGTCCTGTGTTCGTTCTGGGGCTTTTTACAGGCACATTGTCCATTAAGAAGGCTGAAGAGGAGTTTTCAAAAATAACGGGTGTAAGGGCGAAGGCTATTATATCTCAATATGCCGAAATAGGGTATGATGTGGATAAGCCCGGTGATATTGAAACTGCTGCGAATTATTTATGATAATCCGCAGCAGTTTTCCGGTAAGGCTTATTATTGAGTCACTTCGTAACCCATGGATATTATTTTATTTTTGATCTCCTGTGAATTTATGCTGCCAGGGTCATAATCCACGTTTACCGATTGGGTCTTCAGGTCTACCGAAACATTTTCTATGCCTTGCAGAGATTTTATTTCCTCCTGTATTTTTCTGGAGCATGCACTGCAGGATATTGACGGAATGTTAAAGCTTACGGTTTCCATATTTTCCTCCTGTGTTGTCTGATGTAAATTATACATGCTTATCTTTTGTATTGAACTTATTTTTATTCCTTTAAATGCGCAGACCTTATTTCCCCGGCAATGCAAACAAGCATCAAGTCCCGAGGCGGGCCTCATGAAATTGAACTGAAGCATTATATCAGTGCGTTAAATCAAATCCGTAATTTCAAGATGCATTCCGGCCGCTTGTAATCCAGCTCCACCGTAATTATCCCCGATGCGTCATCAGATGCTCCTTTCTGATCCTGGATATATGAATTGAAGGGATATATCGGGTAGTTAAACACGGCGTCTTCTGAAACTTCTATTTTTACGGAAGGAAGCACCAGAGGTTTGCCGGACGGAAGTTTAAGAGCCAGAATATTTTCACCGCAATATACCTTTTCTTCTCCTGCAGACAGGGCTGACCCTTTAAGACCGTATAAAGGTATGTTTACATAAACCCTGTCCACTTCGGAAAGGTCCTGTACCTTGTACCTTATGGTAACACCGCCCTCATTTATTTCCTCAAATGTAATGCTGCACTTTTTGCCTCCGTAAATAAGTTCCATGCCGTAAGGGTTCTCAAGTATTTTACTGTCATTATGCATATAGTAAACACAGGGTCCGCTGATCACATTAAAGCATGAAAACTGAGGCTGGGCTATGGAATGACCTCCTCCTACAATTTCACCGGCATCCTCATGATAAATGCTGTAGAGATTTTGCCTGTACAGTATCCACCTGCTGTTGAAAATTTTCTGTTCCAGGCTGCAGAAAGATACTACCCAGGGACCCTTTCTTATTAAGTTATATTTTAGCTCAGGATTATGTATCGATTCCGGCATGTATTTTTTTATATCCGGCTCAATAAAAGGTATATCATCGGGTATAATGTTCATCATGTTGCTTATCACTGAAAGAGCATGGATGCTTGTGGCAAACAGATTTTCCACGTTGCGGGTATTGGTGATCCACTTGCATAGGTAGGCAAGGCCGGATTCATATTTGTAATAGGTGGGAACAATGTGAGAAACGGGGGAAGCGGAATACCGGTTTCGCCCGTCCAGGCAGCCTATTCTTGTCATATCGGGATACATGGTGCTGAAGGCATAATCAAGGCTTTTTCTTATGGCCTCAGTTGCTTTTTTATTACCTGAGTAATGCTCATAAAGGGAAATGGCTTCAAATGTGACATAGGCATAGCTCACAACGGGAGTGCCGTATTCCAGCCATGAACCCAGGGTATTCTGGTGTTCAAAAATATCTTCCATAATGCTTGTGCAAAAGTCCATCAGGTTTTGATCTGATTTCAGCATGCCGTAGCGATAACAGCACAAAACTTCCCAGACAAAATGATTTCTCACCGAACCGTTTTTAAGGAGCTCGATATGTTCCTTACTGCCTGAAGTTTTCCTGATAATCCCGGAAAGGCTTTTCACACCGCTGTCAATTCGTTCCTGCCATTTACTAAGCTTTTCCGGGGGAAGCACGTCTTTAAGGAGTTCAACCGTCTCCATCCAGTAATAAAGACCCCATTCGTCACAATGATATCCCCAAAACTGGTCATGGGTGATTATTTTTACCCAGCCTTCTTCATTTGTCTGAGAATAATAAAAATCCCACGCCTTTATGGCCCGATCCAGGACTTCCGGGTTCTTATAGTAGGGATTATATGGTTTATTGCAGTTGTAGAGAAGACCGTAATAAATTCCGCCGTATTGTTCATAAACGCTATATTTTCCCTTAAAAATTGCCCCTCGGCATTCTGCCTGGCAGAAACTTTTGGATAAGCCTTGATAAGTTCTTTTAAATACATGTCTTTAAGGTACATGGACATCTTTCCTTTCATAATAAGATGAAGGTATGCAATCAATACAAGAAGAAATGGATGTATGCTATCAATACAAGAATGTCAGGGGCACTGACAGATGAAACGGAAAAGTGCCCCATCCCCTGTAAAAGGAGGAGTAAAACCGTTTCAGAACGGGAAGAACCCAAAAATCTCTTCTTCTTTCAATTGACGGCCGTATTCGCTGATCTCAAAGGCTTCTGCATACCTTACCTTGCTTCCTGCTTTTCGGCAAGCATCTTCATCCTGTCCTCTTCGTTTTCAGGTACTTCATCAAGCCTACCGTCCATCCACGGCAACCACTCAAACACCTGGGATCTGTGGCAGGCCACCATTTTTATCTTGGTATCCATGACATCATCAATGTCCACAATAACAGAAGGCTCAAAAGGATAGGGTTTTTTAAAGTCATCGTACATGTAAAGTATCACAGGAGAATACCTGAGACATGGTGTGAAGGGACATACGTTTGGGACCCTGATGGCATAGGATGAATCCTGTACCAGCATGGCGGTCCTCCTGTGGTCGGGATGATAATCGTTTAGACGGTGGGTAAAAATCATGTCTGGTTTATATTCCCTGATAAGGCGAATTACCCGTTCCCGGGTGGGAATGTCAGCTTCAAGCTGATTGCTGTGTATATCAAACACTTCGTATTCGATTCCTGCAATTGCGCAGGCATCAGCCATTTCCTGCCTTCTGATGCGTGCCAGCTTTGCTCCCGACAGCTCATAATGCCCGGTGTCTCCGTTGGTAAGTGACACAAACTTTACCGCATGTCCCAAAGCCCTGAATTTTACAGCTATCCCGCCTGTCTGAATCTCACAGTCGTCAGGATGTGCCCCTATCATCAGTAATCTAAGTTGTTTCTTTTCCATAATACACTACCTCCTTAAAAATACGGTACAGGGTACGTCCATTTATACAGTACGGGGTACGTCCGCACAGCAGACATACCCTTCATATTGCTTGTTAAAATACCAGTTCAGGCTTTTGAAGCAAATCGATTATGAGAATAAAGTTCCTTATGATGTGGAACGGGTCCTTAACAGGCAAAGCCACCACTTTGTTTTCGGGATTGCCCTGACGGTCTCTTATCTGTATCCACTCTCCTATTTCCTTGTTGGGATTGGGGAAGGTCCTGAAAGTATATTCATGTACCTTTTCATAGAGTTTAAGGAATTCTTCATCTCCCAGCAGTTTGTATGCAAGAAGTGTAGTGTAAAGTGCTTCGGAATGAGGCCACCAAAGTTTGTTGCTCCAGTCATTGAGGATCTTGTGCACCATCACGTGGTCTTCCAGTCCCTCTATGCTTCCCTTAGGCTGTCCTCCTTCATTATCGACGAACAGGAGTATCCCCCCGTATTCCTTATCCCAGCCGATTTCGAATGTTCTCTTTATTATGTCTCCTGCTCTCTTAACGGCCTCTCTGTTGTTTTGCCTTACAGCCTCATGCATTACGAACCACATGTCCTCAATGGTATGTCCCGGATTGACATACCTGCCCACGAGGGAGACATTGTCAAACTTGTTGTCCACGGTTTTCCTTTCGCGGAAGGAAAGGTTTTCATCAGGGAATTCGTATAGTATTGTCTGCATGTAATTTGCGGCGTTCTCGGTCATTTCAGCGCTTTTAGGGTCTCCGAAACGTTCCATCGTCAAAGCGAATTCGGTAGCCAAAAGCAGCGAAAACATGGGAGCCCCTTTATAGCCGGGAATGGGAGGATAGGGAAATACCTTTGCTTTTGGATCCCTGGGTTTGGTCTTAAGATTTTCAAAAAGCTGTTTTGCGAAATTAAATGACTTTTCATCCCCTGTAATGCCTGCATAGCGGATCAAGCCCAGTATTGCAAACAAATCGGCACCGTCGCCCAGATCAAGGGGATCTCCGGGGTTCATCGGTTTCGGTGTGCCTTCCCTGGTCAGCAGGAAGCAGCAGTGCCCGGTTTCAAGTACCGCATTTTTCATTATGAACTCAGCGGTTTTACGGGCAATTTCCAGGAATTGAGCTCTTTCTCCTTCTGTAAATATGTCCATGGTGGATAACCTGGAGAACATCCAGACTACTCTTCCCTGGGACCATACATACTTGTCGGTGCTAAGAAGCTTTTCTCCGGTGTTGTCAAAACACGTGTAAACGCCGCCGTATTCATGATCTATCGCTCTGTTCAGCCAAAAGGGAAGGAGTGCTGTTTTGAGGTGATCTACATAGAATTCGGAAAGCTCTGAAAAGTTAATACCCATATCCATACCTCCTAGTATTTGCCTGGGTCCGGATTAGGCTAATGTGAACCACGGATTAAGCTCACATGAACCAGACATTAAAGACAATGCTCATTGTCCCTAAAATCAATTCTATTAGGTTATACTAAACCGTGACAATGTTTTTTACTATTAAAAACATTGACTATTTAATATATTCTTGAATTTTAATATATTTAAGAGGTTGGAAATAACGTTTACTTAAAAAGTTATTCCAAAGCTTGATATTCTTTCAGACATTCTTTCAAAAAGAAGGGTATAATATTTGTGAGCAATATTCTCTGTACGGGAGGTAAGTGCCGGAGACGCTGCGCCTTATTCTGAAATTTCTTAAGTTTCGTTTTAAGTTTCCGGCAGTGTACATATGTGGTATGACGAATTCTTAAGCAAGTATAGATCCGGTATTTCTCATGAATTTCTGTTTTATTTCAACGTCCGGGACCTTGTCGATAACTACAGGTATATTGACAGGTACCTTTATGAAGAATTCATCAGGCAAAGGTCCTTCGGCATAGTTGCTTTTTATGATATTTCCACAGGGCTTACATTTCTGGATCCTTCAATGGAAAGGGAGTTTCATATCATTACCCGCAATGAAGCGGTGAACCTGTTGCATACAATGCCTTCAAGGATATTCCCTTATATAGACATTGCCCTTAAAAGCACCAAGATGGCATTGTTTATAAACCATATAGAAAAAATAATTCCTGCAGGCGATATAGGGAGTATGTCCCTTGAGGAGCGTATTGCCCTCATATGGTTGTGCGAATGGTCGGTTAACGGAAAGATATCTTCGGTGGGCAGCGTCATTTTTGCCATGGCGGACAATCTGGCAGACGTAAGCAGGGAGCTTCTGAAATCATCTTACAGGGTGGAGCCGGTGCTTGTGGAGCTGCCCGGCGAAGAGGAGCGAAAGAGCTATATTCAATATCTTCTCAGCAACGGAAGCGTCGAAACTGATTTAACCGTCGATGAGTTTGCCAGACTTTCTTCAGGACTCAGCAAAAAGTCAATAAAAGACATCAAGCTGAAAGCCGAAGCTGAAAGTGTTCCCATAACTTTTGAGTTTATCAAGGAAAAGAAGCATTCGGTGCTTAAAAAGGAATACGGAGATGTCCTTGAATTTATTTACCCCGAGATAAGCTTTGATGATATCGGCGGCATGGAACTGGCCAAAAGATACCTGAAAAAGAACATTGTTGAACCAATAAAGAAAGGTGACTTCAGAAGAGTTCCAATGGGAATACTTCTCTGTGGACCGTCAGGGACGGGAAAAACGCTTCTTGTCAACGCGCTGGCAAAGGAAAGCGGTTTTAACTGCGTCAAGATCGATATGTCCCGCATACTGGGCATGTATGTAGGTGAGAGTGAGAAGAATTTCAAGAAATGCCTTCTCGGGGCTCAATCCCAGCAACCGGTTATTGTATTTGTAGATGAAATAGATACCACTTTCAGAAGGGGAGAAAGCGGAGACAGCGGAGTGAGCAGGAATATTTTCAGTGAATTTTTACAGTTTACGGGTAATACAAATAATAGAGGAAAAGTGGTTTTCATAGCTGCCACCAACCGGCCTGATCTCCTTGATCCCGCGCTGAAAAGAGCAGGAAGGTTTGACAAGAAAATTCCCATACTGCTGCCTGTTGCAGCTGAAAGAGCGGAAATATTCAAGGTTATCATGAAAAAATACGGCTACGAGACGGATATAAAGGACTTCATGCCTTTTGCCGAACTGACCAGGAATTATACCGGGGCCGAGATTGAAACCGTGGTACGAAAGGCTTACGAGCTTGCCAATGAAGATGATAAAGAGGGAACCGTTATTACCGCAGATATACTGAGGGAAGCAATCAAGAGATGCAGGCCCAGCACGCAGCAGGTAGAATTCATGACCATGCTGGCCATACGGGAGTGCGATGACAGGGACCTGTT
>JAMNYG010000150.1 GCA_023622945.1 Bacillota bacterium
ATCCCCGCCTTTCACTTTGACCGATGTTCTACCGTCCTCAATGAAAACCTTATTCAAAGCGGTTTCTTTCTTTTGATAATTATATGGACCGCTTCTAAGCCTGAACTGATAGCACCCGATCTCAAATCCTTCAGGAGCATAGGCGGTGGCCGTGGAATACATTACGGTAAACTCTGCATGATATTCGCAGTTGGGTTTCTTGTCAAAGTTTTCAGGGAAAATTATGCTGGTCTCATCACCTGCTTTAATGTTGGGAAGCTCAAGGATTCCGGTTTTGATTAAAATACCGTTTTCTCTTATACCATACTCTATTCTGTAACCTGAAGTATCCAAAAACATGTTTCTGTTCTTAATGATAAAGCGTTTTGGCTCATCTTCACTGAGCCAGTAATAATCATTGTCAGCTTCCTCAATAACAATGGGACAATATATCTGTTTTACCTCGTAAGCCACCGGCTTTAGCCTGAGGTCCGGAAGAACAATCCCGTTGTTTACCATAAACATTGGGGATTCCCATTCAACAAAACTTTCCTTGAAGTCTCCCCCATAGGCAAAATACTCCCTGCCATCCTCCGTTTTTGCGATAAGGCTTTTATCAAGCCAGTCCCATATATATCCACCCTGAAATCTCCTGTATTTCTCTACCAGATGATAAAACTTATACATTCCTCCTCCTGCGTTGCGGATCTGGTACAAGTATTCCACAAGTACGACAGGCCTGGTATCTGTCTCATCAGTTAGCATATCTAAAATTTTGCTTTGATTTGCATACATATTCCCCCGCACATCCGATATGTTTTTCCCGGGTTCACCTGCTTCATACTGGCACAATCTGGTTGGATCATATTCCCTTATCCAGCCTGCCATCGCGGCATGATTGGCGCCAACGCCGCTTTCATTTCCCAGGGACCATGAGTATATGGACGGATGGTTTTTATGAGTAAGAACCATCCTTACAGCTCTTTCCAGGAAGTTTGAAGCCCAGGCCGGGTTATGGGTAAGGGCTCCGCTGACACCATGGGTTTCGAGATTGCATTCGCAGACAAGAAGAATACCCCACTCATCGCAAAGATCGTACCATACCGGATCATCGGGGTAATGGCAGGTCCTGACCGAGTTGATATTAAGCCTTTTCATAAGCTTTATCTCCTCCACCATATGTTCATAGGATACAGTTCTGCCACCCCGGGGATCAAACTCATGCCGGTTTACGCCCCGTACTATCAGCCTCTTTCCGTTCAGCATTATTACGCCGTCTGCAATTTCAATCTTTTTGAATCCTATCCTGCAGCTTTCAAAATCAATTTCTTCACCGTCCGGAGAAAGGAGCGTCATTACTGCTTTATACAGGTTTGGCTCCTCAGGAGACCACATTTTTATGTTATTAATCCTGAGCTGTATTCTTGCCGTATTGGCCGTTGGCTTTTCATAGGGGCGATATTCCGCCTCTGCATTCACCTGGCCAATCCCGCTTGCAAGAAGGTTATTATCCGTATCAAATACATCGAGTTTTACACGGTATTCTGCAAATCCGTCAAACCGGTTAATTGTTACGTCGGCTTTTATATCCCCGAAGTTGTGATGTAAATCCGGAATGGCATCTATCTTCCAGTCCACGATTCTTTTTTTGGGTTTGGCATACAGAAAAACAGAGCGGTAAATACCGGACAGATACCAGTAATCCTGATCCTCAAGATATGTACTGTCGGCAAAACGCATGACCTGAAGCGCTACAGTATTTTCTCCTTCCTTTACGTAAGGGGTTATATTGAATTCACTTGGCAGCTTGCTGTCCTGGGAATATCCTGCTTCCTTTCCGTTAATCCAGAGGTAATAAACCGTTTCAACCCCGCAAAAATGAATGAATATTTCACGATCCATCCATTCCTTCGGTATGTTGAACTTTCTGAAGTAACAACCCGTAGGGTTCTCCTCAGGCACATAAGGAGGGTTTGGTATTCCCCGTTCATTCCTGTCGCGGCCTTTTCGGATTATTTCCTTTCCGGTGCCATAATAACTCCAGGGGAATATGGAATTGGTATAGATAGGTTCTCCAAACCCCTGGACCTCCCAGTTGCCCGGCACCTTGATGTCCGCCCACCCGGAATGATCATATCCGTCTTCATAGAATGGTTCAGCGTCCAAAGGGGATTTATAATAGGCAAATTTCCATACTCCGTCCAGGGTTTTCACCCATCTGGAAACTTTGCGGTTACAGCTTAAAGCCTGTTCAAGGCTTTCATAGGCTCCCCAGGGAGAATGGGACGGTTCTCTGTTTATGGAAGTTACATCGATATTTTGCCAGTCATATTTGGTATGGAATTTCTGAAACCTGTTCATATGCGGGCCTCCCTCCTTACATTTCTGATAATCATTTCACTAAGCAAAATCTAATGATCATTCAACTAAATAAAACCTAATGATCATTTTACTAAGATAAACCTAATAAACATTTCACCAGGTAAAGCAAAAATCCTTCGTCAGACATGCAAAAACATTGCAATTTGTCCTTACATTATCTTTTATACAACGACTATATCATTTTGTATCTCATTTTCCCTGCGTTTCCTGTCATAAAAAAATCAGGCATTAAAGCCTGATTTTTTATTTAAGCCCTTTTAACGTTTCATTCATGCTTCCGGTTCTATATCCCTTAAGATCAAGGGCTGTATATGTGAAACCTATTTTTTTGAACTCCTCGCTTACCTTATCCATTAATTGTTCATCGAAAAATTTCTTCCTTTCATGGGCAGCAACTTCAATTCTTGCAATATCGCCATGATGGCGAACCCGTACCTGCCTGAATCCCAGATCCAGCAGATACTGCTCTGCCCTGTCCACCATTTCAAGCTTCTCTCTTGTTATTTTCTGACCATATGGAAATCTTGATGAAAGGCACGCAAAAGCAGGTTTATCCCATGTCTTTAATCCAAGTTCCCTGGACAGTATCCTGATTTCTTCCTTTGTCAACCCCACATCCTTAAGAGGACTTACAACTCCCAGCTCGTTTATTGCCTTTAAACCCGGCCTGTAATCTCCCAGGTCGTCGGCATTGGAACCGTCCAGCACAAATTTTATGCCGTTCTCTTTTGCATATTTGCCTATTTTGGAAAACAGCTCATGCTTACAGAAGTAACACCTGTTGGTGGGATTTTCTGAAAATCCCTCGATTTCAAGCTCCTCTGAAACAATGGTTATGTGCTTTATATTATTTGATGAAGTAAACTCAACAGCTTCCCTGTATTCTCTCTCAGGATAGGTTGATGAACGGGCAGTAATAGCCGTCACATTGTCCCCCAAAACATTGTGGGCCACCTTTAAAAGAAAAGTGCTGTCCACGCCGCCTGAGAATGCCACCACAGCGCTGCCCATTTCTTTCAGGTTTTCTTTCAGTCTATTGAACTTTTCGTATAAATCAGCCATGTAGAACAGTACCTCCGATTCTTATATATTATTATTCATATAGGTTTTCTAACATATTAGCGCAAAAAAATAT
>JAMNYG010000202.1 GCA_023622945.1 Bacillota bacterium
CAATATGAAAAACTTATATTGCCGCCAGGCAACAGTAACATCCTCATTAAATAGTACCCAGGCAACTGCAACATCTTCAGTAATAATACTGGAAGCTTCTTTGCCTTATTATTTCATCAATGAGAGGAGCAAGTGAAACTATAAGTATGCCGTAGAGTATGATAACAAGTATAACCGAGCAAATCTGAACTATTATTCCTATTCCGGTAAACTTGAAATGCCTGTAGAGGTTTGAGAAAGCATTTGCCACCCTTGCATTGTCGCTGGATTCTATATAACGCTTCAAATCATCGGCTGCATTCAAAAGCTTTACTCCGGCCAATATCCTCATTACGCCGTATACTGCAGGAAGTATTAATATAAATCCCATACAGGAAAGAGCTCCTGAAATTATGTCGATAACAGCTTTGAATGTTGCCCATCCTGCCAAAGTGCGCATATCAGACTTGCTTAACGATAACTGATAAGCCTGGTCGCTGTAATAGTCCACATTATTCAGGTTTTCCATGTTAACACGCTCCTTTAATAAATTGGAACAGGCAAAAAAGCCTGGAACAATTATATCACATACGTTTACACAACAACAGGGTTAATTTATGTTCTGTTCGCTAAAAATTTAACAATTGTTTTTGACAAAAAGGAATTTCCAAAATAAAATATTAGTGTTCACACATAAGTGCAATAATAAAAAGGATATAAAAGCTGTCTATATAAAGAAAAAAGGAGAGATTTTTATGGATTTGTGGGTTACCGAAATGTGGACTCCCATTATGGCATTGTCCTGCAAGACAAAAAAGACCATTCATCAGGAGAAATCAGAATATCAGGAAATTGCTGTGGTGGAGACCGAGCAGTTTGGAAGAATGCTTCTGCTTGACGGGGTAATACAGACCACTGTTGAGGATGAATTCATATACCATGAAATGATAGCTCATGTACCTCTTTTTGCTCATAAAAATCCAAGAAATGTTCTTGTAATAGGTGGAGGAGACGGAGGCGCCATCAGGGAAACAGTCAAGCATCCTTCTGTCGACAAAGCAGTGCTGGTGGAAATAGATGAAAGGGTGGTGGAAGTAAGCAAGCAATATCTTCCCGAGATAAGCTGTGCCCTTGATCATGAAAAGGTAGAAGTTGTTATTGATGACGGCATAAAATATGTAAAAGAAAATAAAAATCAATTTGACGTAGTCATAATAGATTCCACCGATCCGGTCGGCCCTGCTGAAGGATTGTTCTCATCCGATTTTTACCGTTCTGTTTACGAATGCCTGAGGGAGGACGGGATTATGGTAGCCCAGGCCGAATCTCCTTTCTTCGACAGGAAATTTATCAGGAAAATACTGTCCAATATCGGTTCATCATTTCCTTTGACCAGGCTCTATACGAGCTTTGTTCCTACATATCCGGGAGGATATTGGGGGTTTGCCCTCGGTTCAAAGAAATATGATCCTGTTGAGGCAGATCCGGCCAGGTTTGACAAAATAGATACCAGGTTTTACACACCGGAAATACATAAAGCATCCTTTGTGCTGCCCAAATATGTATCCGAATACCTTTATGAAAAATAGGAGGTATACTGTGAGTTTAAAAGACGGAAAATCTACCCTCCCCACCAGGTTTATGGCCAGCTGCCCAGGCTATGAAGAAGCATCGGTGATTATAACCGGTGTCCCTATGGATTTTACATGCAGTTTCAGGCCGGGAGCCCGGTTCGGACCGCAAAAAATAAGGGAAGTATCCATTGCAATCGAAGAATACAGTATTTATGTTGATAAATCCTTAAGTGACTATAAGTTTTATGATTGCGGAGATCTGGACCTTCCGATAGGCGATGTGGAAAAAAGCCTTAAGATAATAGAAGAAGCTGCTTCTGAAGTTCTGGAAGACAGGAAATTTCCGGTATTCATTGGAGGAGAGCACCTGATAAGCGTACCGGTTATAAAAAAAGTTCATGAGCGTTATGGCGATCAGCTTGCGGTGCTTCATTTTGATGCACACGCAGACCTCAGGGAAGAGTACCTTGGTTGCTGCAATTCCCATGCTTCAGCCATAAGGAGGCTGATCGACTTTATGCCCGGCAAAAACATATACCAGTTTGGAATAAGGTCCGGTACCAGGGAAGAATTTGATTTTGCAAGAAAAAATACCAATATTTATCCTTTCGATGTAATTGAACCTCTCAAAAGGGTAATGGAGGATTTAGGCACCAGACCTGTATATGTTACGCTGGATATAGATGTTGTGGATCCTGCCTATGCCAACGGCACTGGTACTCCCGAGCCGGGAGGAATTACTTCAAAGGAAATGCTTGAGGCAGTTGGGCTGTTGAAACATTTGAATCTTGTAGGTTTTGACCTGGTAGAGGTTTCTCCGATATATGATGCCTCAGACAGGACTGCACTCCTTGCAGCCAAGATTATCCGGGATATCATACTTATGGTGGGGTAAGCCTTATGTGCGTAATAAAGAATTCCCTGGGTCAGTCCCATGACATCATAATGAAAGTGGTTAAAGAAGGCGATCATGTCATCGATGCCACGGCGGGCAATGGAAACGATACTGCATTTCTGGCGTCTTTGGTAGGACCTTCGGGACGTGTTTACGCTTTTGACATCCAGGAGCCTGCCATTGAAAATACAAGAAGAAGAATAAGGGAAAGGGGCTTTGAAGAAAGGGTAGTTCTGATAAAAGACGGACATCAGAACATGGATCTTTATGTCCAGGAAAAAGTAAGCGCCGTCATGTTCAATTTAGGATATCTCCCCGGCGGAGATCATAGCATTCAAACACGCGGCCAGACAACCATAGCTGCCATAAACAAGTCCATGGAACTGCTTAAAAAGGGCGGGTTAATTACCGTTGTTGTTTATTATGGGGGAGACAGCGGGTTTGATGAAAAGAATCAGATAATGGAGTACATTAAGACCATTGATTTCAGGAGATTTACGGTGATGAAAACGGAATTTCCCAATCAGCCCAATTGTCCGCCCATACTGATTTGTATTGAAAAGCTGTTCCCTTGAGAGAATTTAGGAAGGAAAACATTGCAAAAGTGCCGGAGATAATATATAATTTTTATGAATAATTATTACCTGGTAATAGTATCATATAATAAAACAAGTGTAACGCCTGGCTGGTGGCATGCGTAAGACAGAAATCTGCCAGTCACACATCTAGGCCATTTATTGCATGATTTGAGGTGAGCTTTATGACCACTGGAGAGAAAATAAAAAAGTTAATTGAAGTTAAGGAAAGTATCAGGATGGGTGGAGGTACCGAAAGCATTGAAAAACAGCACAAGGCGGGAAAGATGACAGCCCGGGAAAGACTTGCCTTACTTTTTGATCCCGGCAGTTTTGTTGAAATGGATGCCTTTGTGGAGACCAGGGCTACTGAATTTGACATGCAAAAGAAGAAGGTTCCCGGTGACGGTGTTGTAACGGGATACGGAACCATAGACGGAAGACTGGTCTTTGTTAAAAGTCATGGACATGGCCCTCAAAATGGGTGCTCCTTTCATAAGCATAAACGATTCGGGCGGAGCCAGGGTACAGGAAGGGGTAGATGCCTTAAGCGGTTATGGAGAGATTTTTTACCGCAATACTCTGGCATCAGGGGTCATACCTCAGATATCGGTGATAATGGGTCCCTGCGCCGGAGGAGCTGTATATTCACCTGCCATCACTGATTTTGTATTTATGGTTGAAAAGTCCAGCTACATGTTTATTACCGGACCAGAAGTGATCAAGTCTGTAACGGGTGAAGAAGTGACCTTTGAGACCCTTGGAGGAGCTGACATACATAATGTTAAAAGCGGCGTAGCTCATTTTAAGCATACAGACGAACGGGAATGCTTAAATGATGTCAAAAGGCTTTTAAGTTTCCTTCCCGATAACAATCTTTCAGACCCTGTAAATTGCAGGATTTCGGATGATCCTGACCGTGTGGTGTGGGAACTTGATTCCATTGTCCCCGATGAAGCAAACAAGCCGTATAATATGAGGGTTGTCATTGAAAAAGTTGTTGACAGTGGCGATTTTTTTGAAATTCAGAAACACTTTGCTCCCAATATAATAATAGGTTTTGGCAGAATAAACGGAACAACCGTCGGGATTGTTGCCAACCAGCCCATGCATATGGCAGGTGTCCTGGATGTAAACTCTGCTGATAAAGGTGCCAGGTTTGTTCGCTTCTGTGATGCTTTCAATATTCCCGTCATAACTTTCACCGATACTCCGGGTTACCGGGTGTGGATCAGGAGCATAATGGAGTTATAAGGCACGGTGCAAAACTTTTATATGCTTTTTCGGAAGCAACCGTCCCGAAAATAAACGTGATTATAAGGAAGGCTATAGGGGGAGCATATATTGCGATGAACAGCAAGCACCTGGGAGCGGATATGGTTCTGGCATGGCCTACAGCAGAGATAGCGGTTATGGGAGCGGAAGGTGCTGCCAACATAGTATTCAGAAAAGAAATTGCTTCAAGTGAAAACCCGCAGGAAGCAAGAAAGCAAAAAATCGCCGAATACAGCAATAAATTTTTAAATCCTTATGTTGCAGCATCCAGAGGATATATAGATGACATCATTCAGCCTTCTGCCACAAGAAACAGGCTCATAAGCGCTCTCTGCATGCTCTCCAGCAAGCGGGAAGGAAGGCCTCCCAAAAAGCATGGAAACATTCCTTTGTAGCAAAATATATAACAAAAATTCAGCAAAAAACATTTGGATTGTTTCGCAGCCTTATGCTTATATCAAAAAAACTTATTTAATGACAGGGATTATTGCCGGTTTTGTTGTGGTTGTTAATCTGTTGACAACTCCGAAAGATTAGCCGATAATAGTATTGGCAGAATAACGGTTACATATTGCGTATGATTTATGGAAAGCATCTTAATATGCAATGCGGATATTTTTCTTATTTAAATTGCAAGGAGGATACGAATATGA
>JAMNYG010000019.1 GCA_023622945.1 Bacillota bacterium
GTAATACCGCCTCCGATGATGGCCACATCAGCTTTTATATCCTCATTTAATACAGGATAATCAGGCTGGGGCGTGGAATCCATCCAGTAAGAAAGAGGAGGCTTTTCAAAACTTCTTTTTATTACTTCATTCATCTGCGATTCCTCCTTTTCACCTTTTGTTTGCATTTCTATATATTCCTGATTGTTTGTTATCCTTCTTTTCATCGTATGTCGTATGTTTTCCTGTGCTTGTTATTTATTCTTGCTTGTATGGGGCAAATTATTCTTGAAACAAACATCGCTTTGAAAACCGGTGTTTTTTAAGCCGGGGGAAATTGCAGATGTAAAAATAATTTTTCATGCAAACAAATTTTTGCAAATCATATATTGACAAATAATTCACAAAGCTATTATAATATTAATAACAAGATTGTTAATTAATTAACAATTCCCCCTGACAATTTATCCAGCACCAAAGTAATGCATGATAGTTTGTTAAATTTTTATCATTGTTAAAAGCATTAATGATTATGCAAGAGACAGGAATAAATGATTATGCAAGGAGGTATGAGGCAATGGCTGTAACAGCTAAGATCGTTAACAATCAGTACAACGATGAGGTAAAACAATACATAGATGAACTGACATTCAAAGCCAGAAAAGCTCTTGACAAGTTTTTGGAGTATGATCAGGAAAAGGTGGATGAAATAGTGAAGGCAATGGCCATTGCAGGGCAGGAAAACCATATGAAACTGGCGGCAATGGCTGTGGAAGAGACGGGAAGAGGCGTTTATGAAGATAAAATAATCAAGAATATCTTTGCAACGGAGTATATTTACAACAGCATAAGGGATATTAAAACCGTGGGAGTGATTAATGAAAACAAAAACGAGGGCTATTGCGAAATCGCAGAGCCTGTAGGAGTTATTGCCGCCCTGACCCCTGTAACAAACCCTACTTCTACCACCATGTTTAAGGCGATAATTGCCATTAAGACAAGAAATCCTATCATTTTTGCATTCCATCCTAGTGCACAGGTGTGCAGCGCTGAGGCTGCAAGGATCTTAAGAGACGCAGCGATACAGGCAGGTGCTCCGGAAGACTGCATCCAGTGGATTGAGGAACCATCAATGGAAGCAACCCAGCTGTTGCTTAAGCATAAGGATGTATCCCTGATACTGGCCACAGGTGGTGCGGGAATGGTGCAGGCCGCATACAGCTGTGGGAAGCCTGCCCTTGGAGTCGGGCCGGGAAACGTGCCGTGCTATATTGAGAAGACCGCTAATATCAGGAGAGCCGTAAACGACCTTATACTGTCAAAAACTTTCGACAACGGGATGATCTGCGCATCCGAACAGGCTGTTATTGTTGACAGGGAGATTAAGGAAGAGTTTGAAGCATTAATGAAGGAAAACTCCTGCTATTTTCTTAATGAAGAAGAGATTTCAAAGCTTGAGGGAATAGTGGTCGACAAGAAAAAATGCACCATAAATCCTGTAATTGTAGGCAAGCCTGCTTATGAAATAGCAAAACTTGCAGGCATTAGCGTTCCCAAGGATACCAAAATACTTGTAGCATACCAGGAAGGAGTGGGACCTGACCATCCCCTTTCAAGAGAAAAGCTGAGCCCCGTACTTGCATATTATGTCGTTGACTCGGCAGAAGAAGGTATAAAAATAGCAGAGCAAATTGTTGAATTTGAAGGCATGGGGCATTCCGCAGTTATACATTCCCAGGATGAGGAGATCATATCAAGGTTCTCGGACAGGCTGAGGGTCGGCCGTTTGATTATAAATTCTCCTTCCTCCCACGGCGGTATCGGGGACATATATAATGCTTACATCCCGTCTTTGACTCTGGGATGCGGTTCTTACGGCAGAAATTCAACCACCCAGAATGTTTCGGCGGTCAATCTCATCAACATCAAAAAAGTGGCGAGGAGAAAAGTAAACATGCAGTGGTTTAAAATACCTGCAAAAATATACTTTGAAGCAGGAGCGACAAAATACCTTGCTGATATGCCCGATATAAGCAGAGCGTTTATCGTTACCGATCCTTACATGGTTAAGGCAGGATATGTGGACAAGGTGCTGTATTACCTCAGGAAAAGAAAGCAGTATGTCCACAGCGAAATCTTTTCTGAAGTTGAACCGGATCCGTCACTGGAGACAATAAGAAAAGGCTGCGAAATGATGAATAATTTTAAGCCCGATGTGATTATTGCCCTCGGTGGAGGTTCAGTGATAGATGCGGCCAAGGGGATGTGGCTGTTCTATGAATATCCTGAAGCCGATTTTGAAGCCATGAGGATGAAGTTCATGGACATAAGAAAGAGGGTATACAGATTCCCCAGGCTGGGTTACAAAGCCAAAATGGTAGCAATTCCAACAACCTCGGGAACCGGATCTGAAGTTACTTCCTTTGCGGTCATTACCGACAAGGAGAAAAATGTAAAGTATCCTCTTGCCGATTATGAACTTACGCCTGATGTGGCAATCATCGACCCCGAGTATGTCATGACCATGCCTCCGTCCATAACTGCGGATACGGGGTTTGACGTTCTGACCCATGCCATGGAAGCATATGTGTCGGTGATGGCATCGGATTATACCGACGCTCTTGCAATAAAAGCAATCCAGCTGGTATTTGAATATCTGCCCAGAGCCTATAAAAACGGCGCTGATGCTGTTGCAAGGGAGAAGATGCACAATGCGTCCTGCATTGCCGGGATGGCCTTTACAAATGCCTTTCTTGGCATAAACCACAGCCTGGCCCATAAACTGGGGGGTGAGTTCCATATTCCTCATGGAAGGGCAAATGCTGTGCTGCTGCCATATGTAATCGAGTACAATGCCCAGAAACCCACTAAATTTGTTTCATTCCCCAAGTATGAGTCATTTATTGCCGACAAAAAGTATGCAGAAATAGCAAAAGCCCTCGGGCTTCCTGCTTCAACCACCGAAGAAGGGGTAAAAAACCTCATCTCGGCGGTGAGAAATCTGATGAAGGAACTTAATATGCCCATGAGCATAGCAGAGTGCAAAGTGGACAGGGAAGAGTTCTGCCAAAAGGTTCATCAGCTTGCACAAAAAGCTTTTGAAGACCAGTGCACTACCACCAATCCAAGAATGCCCCTGGTGTCAGAACTTGAAGAGCTGTATATGAGGGCTTATGATGGAATCCCCCTTAATGCTTGACAATCGGGCCTGGACATCATGGATATGTATTGTGGCAGCATTAAGAGGTATGAGTATGAATGCTGACAATTAATTGAACAAATATATTGTTTCAGCTGGAATATATTTTTGGCAGTGGAATACATTATCAGAAAGGGACGGTATCATACCGTCCTTTTTTATATTCCTCATCGATTTGGAAACGCTTTTCGTGCCGCGCCTACGGCATGGAGATTCTTATCAACCGGCAGATCTTTATTTATACCTTACAGACGGGGTACATAG
>JAMNYG010000146.1 GCA_023622945.1 Bacillota bacterium
TCTTACCGATAAATCAATCAGAACTCTCAATGAACCCTATCAGTTAAACCAAGCGGATTTTCAATGAACCCTTTCTATTAAATCAAGCCGGGCTTTCAATAAACCTCACCAATAAATCATTAAACTCGTTTCTCTGATCATAAAACAGTCCATGTCCGGAAAATCTGAACGGTACCAGTATTGAATTCCTGATCAGCCTGCGTTGTATCTCCCCCAGCTGAAAAGGAACCACTTTATCATGGATGCCGTGAGCAATTAAAGTAGGTACATGAATAGCCTGCATGTCGGCAAACAGTACTTCATTTATCCATGTCTGCGCAACGGCTGCAGTGGCCCACCCTGCCGCCTGCAAACCCAGTTGGAAGAACCAGTCCGAGAATGCCTGTGAAGTATGTTCAAAGAAAAACCTGTCTCCGAAATTTCTAAGCATTTGGGGACGGTCATTATATGTAGCCGTAATCATCTGCAATACTGTCTCCACGTCAATACCGTACGGGAAATTAGGACGTTTGATCAGGCTGGGCGCGGCTGCTGCAATGAGGACAAGCTTATTCACACCATACCCTTTATGCCGTCCCATATATCTGATTGCTATTGCTCCGCCGGTGGAGTGTCCGGCCAAAGTAAAATCCCTCAACCCCAACGCTTCCACCACATCCCTGACATCGTCAGATAAGGTATTGTAATCATACCCGAAAAACGGTTTGTCAGATTTGCCAAATCCCCTCGTATCTATTCCGATGCACCGGTATCCTAATGCGGGCAGCTTATTGAACTGGTATTCAAAAAGACTATGATTTCCCGGCCAACCGTGTAAAAATAGAATTGCTTTTTTGCTTTCAGGATTCAGGTCTTCAACATATATCTTCACATCATTTTTCACATTAACGTAATAACCCATAATAACCGCTCCTTGCAGAAATACATATCATACAGAAATAATATTCATGAGAACAGTTTAATGTGCTGCAAGGAACTTAGATCAGTTGGAAACGCAGTCTTAAAACAGCCTCAGGTCTGTTGTCCGGTCTGAACTATTCACTTTTTATGGATTCTGCATATTCTATCCTGTTGCGACCGGAGATCTTGGCTTTGTAAAGCAATTCATCAGCCATATCTATAATTTCCTCCAGTGAGATTTCCGGTGAATATTGGACTGTAGTTACTCCAAAGCTCGCAGTAACATACTCTGAAACAGAGGATTTTTAACGAGCTGCCAGATCAACCGCCCGGTTTATGCACCATGCCAATACACTGCCTATCCGGCGCAAACACTCATCTCCCATGACATGACCATAATAATCGTTGTATTCTTTAAAATAGTCGATATCAAATAAGATGATTGATAGCTTGGAGTTTGAACGCCTAAGCCTGGAATACTCATGTTCCAGTGCCGTATATCCAAGGATTGAAGCCATGTTCTTATTGGCAAAGGTGACCCTGTAATCCTTATCAAAGATAAGAATTCCTTCAATGGCTGTCTCGACAATTCGTTGGAACCTGATTTCAGTTTGTTTCAAGGCTTTCTGAATTTCCTGCACCTGCATGTTGCTTCTTTCTTTAGCAAGCATCAGTAGAATATACCCACTTATTAAAAATATACAGAAGCTTATTCCAGGTATAACACCGAATATAACGTTACTCTCAAGGCTTAATGCGTATTCGGGAAAACCTAAACATATAACGGAACCTGTCAGAAACACCGATCCGGTTATGCAATAAGCTATGGCCAAAAAAATGCAGGGATAGTTTCATGCCTGATTTCCTAAAAAGGAACAGTGTCGGCAAAAAATAAAAAATGCTTTGGAGAAGAAAAAACAATCCTCCCCTATAAGGCTTAACCCAAGATACACTCATTGAACATATCAGGATAAGCCCCACAGATGTCAAAATATGTGTCAGACGTTTTACATATTGCCCTGACAAAATTCGGATGGTCCAGGATTCATAGGCACAGCCCAACAAAAGAAAAATATTTGCCAGCACCGTTAAGCCATCAAATCTATCTGTCCTCAAATAGAGCAAAAAAGAACCGAAAGCCTGAAGCATTTTTGCGGTAATCCAGAAAGGAACTTCCTGTGGGTTATCCTTTTTATATTTAAATACTATCAATAATAGTCCGAATAACAAGGACCCGATTGCCATCATTAAAATTACAGTTCTTAAGTCCATCATAACCCCTCAGAATTTGACCCGAATATCGCCGTTCATTAATGCGACAAGTATCATTATAAGTGTTATTATAGGATAACTTTGATTAATATGGTATAGTTATTTATTCCTTAATACCTCTCAACCACTGAAGAACCAGTCTCATCCATTCATGTGTGGTTACAAATCCCTCCCAGGCTGATTTACCGTATCCCGTTGACCGATCCCACAATGACATTCCATGAGCACCTTTTTGAAAAACATGAAACTCATAAGGCACACCTGCTGATGCCAGAGCTTTCACCATATCCAGGCCTTCATCCACATCAACCAGGCCGTCTTCCAGGGTCATCCACAAAAATGTCGGGGGCATGTGTGAAGTTATTCTGTTTAAACAATTCCATTCATCAATCAGATCCTTGTCAGGCGTGGAACAGCCAAAAACAGCTCCCAGCATCATTTCCAGCAGGGGCTGCATTTCCTTTTTCCTCTCCATGTTCCTTACTGCAAACCTGTAAATGTCCAGAATCGGGTAGCCAAGTATCAGCCCATTAGGCCTGAATAATTCATTTTCGGCGTTCAGCGCTTCGGCAAGGTATTTTTCATGCCATGTGGCCGAAAAGGTTGCCGCAACGTGTCCTCCTGCAGAGAAGCCGCAAAGGTAAATCCTGTCCGGAAGTATGTTCCACTTCCCTGCGTTCTGACGGACCAGCATAACCGCCTTGGCAGCGTCTATGAAGGGAGCCGGAAGCCTTGCCATCCCTGCGCCGACAGAGTATCTCAGCACAAATGAGTTGAAACCTTCCGAAAGAAATCTTAACGCCACCGGTTCGGCTTCCTTTTCTGTGTATCCAAGATATGCACCGCCCGGGCAGATTATCATTGCAGGCTTTTGAATCGAGGCTTCATTGTTGTGGTGCACATCCTGAATATATGCCGTCAGCGTGGCATCTGACAAGCCTTCAAGCAGCTGTATGGTTTCAAGAATCAAGAAAATCACTTCTTTCCATGTACACTGTTATGTAATTTCATTATTAACATAAACTCGCATATTGTGCCATCACAGTAATGAAATAAAATGATATGAGTGTTATTCAGCAGCATATCATTTTCCTATGCATTTGTGTAGCCGACAAATCATATTATTCCATTTCCTGAACAGTAACTTATTATATCCTGCTCGGTTCCCAGACAAAAGAGGAACACCACTCCATGGCATTTAGCCCGGCGTGGCGTCCCTGTTTTTTTTCTGTTGCAGTTTATTTAACCAGCGTGCCGCCCCAGACAGTGCCCAACCCGATGATCATCATTATAATTGCACCAATAGACATCCAAATCCCTCCAATTATTATTCATTCACGCCCTATCATTTTACAGCCATTATTGCTCATTCGCGCTTGTTGTCCATTTCCTTCTGTAAAATACAACCGATGCTCCTATCATAATCAGTACAATACCCCAGCCAAATACAATCTGAGCAATAACTCCCAGAGTGTTCATGCTCAAGAGTCCTGTAAACATGTTGATTATATTGGTAACAACAACAGCGCCCAAAAGCAGCGGGGTGAAATATTTCAGAAGGATATCCCACCATTTGCCAACCTTGAAATCGGAGAATTCATTGGCCTGCTGTCTGAGTTCCCTGGTGCCGTAGATGTAGCTTATCAGGATAACCTCAATCAGACCTATGCCTGCAATAACGATATTTCCTACGTATGCGTCAACTATGTCCAGGATATAATTGAAGCCTGCATAGGTTGCAAAGCAAGCGCTTCCCGCAAAACCGAAGAGCGAAATAATTGTGACAAGCTTTTCCCTGCTTATCTTGAACTTATCAAGGGCTGCAGTGGCAAAGGATTCAAGCATGGAAATACTTGAGGTAAGGCCTGCTATGAAGAGACACAAGAAGAAAAGGAATCCCAGCAGTCCCTGTATAACAACATTGCCTGACAAAGTGGATATGGCAATAGGGAATGCTATAAAGGCAACTCCGGCTCCTGTACCGAAGGAAGTAAATTCAACTCCCATGTTTGATACCAGGTAACCCAGCGTAGAAAATACCAGCACTCCGGCCATAAGGTCAAAGCTTGAATTTGCAAAAACAGTAATGAAGGCGCTGTTTACAATATCAGCTTTTTTATGCAGATATGACCCATAAGCAATCATAACACCTACAGCAAGGGTTGTGGAAAAGAATACCTGGGCATAAGCCGAAACCCAAATACCGGGATCCATTATCTTGGAGAAATCAGGTTTGAATAATGCATCCAGCCCTATAGCAGAGCCATTCAGGCGAATAGCATTTATCATGAAAACAACTATCAAAATCATTAATAAGGGAGTAAAAACATTGGAAATCTTTTCTATGCCGCCTGAGATTCCTTTTTTAACAATCAGCCAGTTGGCAAACCAGACAAAAACAACGGCGACAAGCATATATATGCTTATGCCGGCTCTTAAATCCAGGGCATTCGCTGCGCTCCCTGTGATCATGCCCATGATTGGGCCCGGATCAGAAAGCCAGTTTATAATTCCAAAGGCATGCCCCAGCGAATAAACCATAAACAAAACAGACACGGAAATAATAGTCGAATAATAAGTCATTACCACAATGGGTATCATTACCTGAACCCAGCCGAAAATTTCAAACTTTTTCTTGAGATTGGAAAAAGCCTTTACAGCTCCTCCGCGAATCTGGCGACCATATGCATACTCCATTATCATCAGTGGAATCGCACAGGTAATCAATGCTACAAAATACGGAAG
>JAMNYG010000051.1 GCA_023622945.1 Bacillota bacterium
TTTGATGTTTACACAACCTTAAAAACAAGGATTGGCCTGTTAGTACTCCTTCACCATCAGTGCGCGGACGTAACCCCTGTCTTTGGTGGTGGAATCTATATAGAACCCCCTGTCGTAGTAGAACTGTACAAGCTCCTTGTATTTGGATGCAGTATGCAGGTATGCCTTTTTGATGTTCCTGGATCTTAACAGCTTATCCACCAGGTTCATAAGCGCCTTGCCGATCCCGCAGTTATGGTAGTCGGGCTTTACGCCGAACCTGCTTATATATGCGGTTCCGTCATCGGATATCTGCACTCTGACAGAACCTACGGGCACATCGTCCACCAGTGCGATAAACACTTCCTTTTCAAGGATATCTTTTTCTATATCCTCGACGGTCTCCTTCAGGGCTTCCAGCGTACCTTCAAGTTTGGCTTCTTCAACATATTTTTTGAAAGATTCCTGCATGATTTCCCTTATTGCCGCTGCATCTTCTGGAACAGCTTTTCTTATGACAAGAGCATAGTTAATCAATATCATCACTTTATAAATACCTCCGATTAACCCATGAGAATGGCCATTATTGCTTTTTGCACGTGCAGCCTGTTTTCTGCCTCATCAAATACTGCAGATTGCGGACCGTCTATCACGTCGCTTGTTACCTCAAAACCTCTGTATGCAGGCAGGCAATGGAGGAAAATTGCATCGCTTTTAGCTTTTGAGAACAGCTCCCTGTTTACCTGGTAAGGCTTGAATATCTTAATCCTTTCCTCTTTCTCGGCTTCCTGGCCCATGCTGACCCAGGTGTCGGTATAAACCACATCGGCGTTGTATGTTGCCTCTTCGGGATCTTCAGTCAGTGTAATTTTCGAGCCGGATTTCCTTGCATCGGATTTTGCCTCTTCCACTATGCGCTCATCGCATTCAAATCCCTTGGGCGAAGCTACCGCTATGTCCATGCCTACTTTTGCGCAGCCGTGAAGAAGGGAATTGGCCACGTTGTTTCCGTCTCCTACATAAGCCAGTTTGAGCCCCTTCAAGGTTTTCTTGTACTCATACACGGTAAACAGGTCGGCAAGTATCTGACACGGATGCATAAGGTCGGTAAGCCCGTTTATTACAGGTATGCTACCGTATCTGGCCAGGTCCTCCACATCCTGCTGGCTGAATGTTCTTATCATTATACCGTCAATGTACCTGGAGAGCACCATTGCAGTATCCTGTATTGTTTCTCCGCGTCCCAGCTGTATATCGTTTGAACTGAGAAAAAGAGCATAGCCTCCAAGCTGGTACATGCCGGTTTCAAAAGATACCCTTGTCCTGGTGGAGGATTTGGTGAAAATCATTCCCAGGACTTTTCCTTTCAAAAGGTGATGCTCAATACCGTTTTTAAGCTGGTATTTAAGCTTTTCTGAAAGCCTGAATATCTGCTCTATCTCATCTGTAGTCAGGTCATATATACTTATCAGGTGTTTCATGGCATACCTCCGAAAATTACAGTTGATTGTCTTATGCTCAAATGTCCGAATGGTAATCCTGCAGTGATTTTACCTTATGCCTGTCAACCTGAGAACTGTGCATATAGGCTGCTATTCCTTTTGCAGATGCTATTGCTGCCGCAACGGTGGTGATGTAGGGCACCTTGTATTTTATTGCTGCTTTGCGGATGTAAGAGTCATCATACTGCTCCTGCTTTCCTATAGGGGTGTTGATTACCAGCTGAATTTCGCCGTTCATGATGCTGTCAACTATATTCGGGCGGCCTTCGTTGAGCTTTTTGATCAATTCACATTTGATGCCGTGTTCCGTAAGGAAACGGCAGGTGCCCTGGGTTGCTTTAATTCTGAAGCCCATAGCTTCAAACTCTTTGGCGGCTTCAAGTATTGATGCTTTATCCTTGTCTGCTATGCTCAGCAAAACGGTGCCTGAATCGGGAAGCGGTACCTGTGTAGCTTCCTGTGCCTTGTAGAACGCCAGGCCGAATGAATCGGCAAGCCCGAGCACCTCTCCTGTGGAACGCATTTCGGGTCCTAAAACGGGATCCACTTCAGGGAACATATTGAAGGGGAAGACCGCTTCTTTTACCCCGAAATGCTTTATTACTGAGGGTTTAAGCCTTGAAATATCAGGCTTTTTATTGATTTCACAGGCCACCATTAATTCCGTGGCTATTTTGGCCATCTGGATGTTGCATACTTTTGATACCAAAGGTACCGTGCGGGATGCACGGGGGTTAGCTTCAAGCACGTAGACCCGGTCATTGGCTATGGCATATTGTACATTCATGAGACCTGCAACATTAAGCTCACGGGCTATCTTTTCAGTGTATTGTATTATAGTTTTTATGTGCTTTTCCGGAATGGTGATGGGAGGTATCACGCAGGCAGAATCACCCGAGTGGATGCCGGCCAGTTCAATGTGCTGCATTACTGCAGGAACGAAAGCGTTTTCACCGTCACAAATGGCATCTGCCTCAGCTTCTATGGCATTGTCAAGGAATTTATCTATCAGAATAGGCCTTTCGGGGGTGACATCCACTGCTGCTGCCACATATTGGCGAAGCATTTCGTCATCATAGACTATTTCCATGCCTCGTCCTCCCAACACATAGGAAGGTCTCACCATCAGGGGATAACCTATGCGCCTTGCAGCTGCCAGAGCTTCTTCCAGATTGCTTGCCATATCGGACTCGGGCATTGGTATTTCAAGGTGTTCCATTATTCTGCGGAACCTGTCACGATCTTCTGCCAGGTCTATGGTGTCAGGTGATGTGCCCAGGATCCGGACTCCCATTTTTTCCAATTGGCCTGCTATGTTTAACGGGGTCTGGCCGCCAAACTGGACTATGATACCAATGGGGTTTTCTTTCCGATAAATGCTGAAAACGTCTTCTGCCGTTAATGGCTCAAAATACAGCCTGTCTGACGTATCGTAATCTGTTGAAACCGTTTCTGGATTGCAGTTTACCATTATGGTTTCAAATCCTAGTTTGCGAAGAGCAAAGGCGGCATGTACGCAGCAATAGTCGAATTCAATACCCTGGCCTATGCGGTTGGGACCTCCTCCCAGGATCATGACTTTTTTCCTGGTTTCTGCCTGTTGGTTGTCGGCACTTTCGGTGCACGGCACCGAATTGCTTTCAGGAATTTCACCGCTGGTTGCAACTGTGACAAGGGTTTCATTGCTGTTTGCCGCAGTCATGCTGCAGGTATATTCGGTGGAAATAGCCGACTTACCCTCGGCAGCCGTTGCGCCGATGCCGCACTTTGATCCTGTCTTTGTGTCAATACCCATCTCTGTGTTTGAAGAAGAGTTATAGGTAGAATAATAGTAAGCTCCTTTTTCCACTCCGCTAACCTTAATCTGCTCAAGGTTTGAGGTGATTCCAAGGCTTTCACGCCTGTTTCTTATTTCATCCTCCCGGATACCAAGGAGAGAGGCCAGATACCTGTCGGCGAAACCGTCCTTTTTTGCCTGTATCAACAATTCATCGGGAAGCTGCTTACCCCTGTATTTGAGAATTTCCTCCTCAAGCTCAACAAGCTCCTTCATCTGCTGAATGAACCACGGTTTAATATGTGTAAGCCTGTTAAGGCTGTCTACGTCTGCTCCCTTGCGCAACGCCTCATACATGATGAACTGCCTTTCGCTTGAGGGTTCAACCAGCATTTGCATCAGCTCATCCAGGGTGCGTTTATTGTAATCCTTCGCAAAGCCCAGTCCGTAACGGCCTGTTTCCAGGGAGCGAACCGCTTTTTGCAAAGCTTCCTTATATGTTTTTCCGATGCTCATGACTTCCCCTACGGACTTCATCTGGGTTCCAAGCTTATCTTCGGCCCCTCTGAATTTTTCAAAAGCCCAGCGTGGGAATTTTACAACTACATAGTCGTCCGAAGGTGTATATTTATCCAGTGTGCCGCCGCGCCAGTATGGAATCTCATCAAGGGTCAGACCTACTGCAAGAAGGGTGGATATCAGTGCTATAGGCAGACCTGTAGCCTTGGAAGCAAGGGCAGAAGAACGGGAAGTCCTGGGATTTATTTCTATGACAACTATTCTGTCGGTCTTGGGATCATGGGCAAACTGGACGTTTGTGCCTCCTATGACCTGTATCGCCTCCACAATGTCATATGCATGTTTTTGCAGCCTTTTCTGAAGCTCAGGGCTAATGGTTAACATGGGAGCAACACAGACTGAATCTCCGGTGTGAACCCCCATTGGGTCAATATTTTCAATAAAGCATGCCGTTATCATTTGATTTTTGGAGTCCCGTATCACTTCGAGCTCAAGCTCTTCCCATCCCAGGACCGATTCTTCCACAAGGACCTGTCCCACCATGCTGGCAGCTATACCCCGACTTGCAACAGTCCTGAGCTCCTCGATGTTGTAGACAAGTCCGCCGCCTGTTCCTCCCAGGGTATAAGCCGGACGAATTACCACAGGATAGCCAAGTTCCTGGGCTATTTTTTCTGCCTCTTCAACGCTGTACGCAGCCTTGCTCCTCGGCATTTCGATGCCAAGCCTTTTCATCGTTTCCTTAAAGGCGGTTCGGTCTTCTCCCCGTTCAATGGCGTCTACCTGAACCCCTATAACTTCAACTCCGTACTTCTCCAGAATGCCTGCCTTGCTGAGCTCTGAACACAGGTTGAGTCCTGATTGCCCCCCGAGGTTGGGAAGAAGAGCATCGGGCCTTTCTTTCTTTATTATGTCTTCAAGTCTTGTAAGGTTTAATGGCTCTATATACGTTTTGTCAGCCATGTCAGGGTCGGTCATTATGGTTGCCGGATTTGAATTGACAAGCACTATTTCATAACCCAGTTTTTTAAGGGCTTTGCAGGCCTGAGTGCCGGAATAGTCAAATTCGCATGCCTGACCTATTATTATCGGCCCTGAACCTATTATTAAAATCTTTTTAATATCAGTCCTCTTAGGCATATTCTCTTTACTCCTATCCTGACCTGTTCTTTGTTTTTTGTTCAATAGGCATAATTTTCCAAGCTGATTTGTTGTTTTATCTTATAGGTAATGATATGCTACGAATAGCATTTGAGCAAGACCTAGACCGATCTCTTGCTGAAGTGCCTGTTATTCCTGCATATCATTTCCCTTCTCCTCATTCCTTTTCAATTTGGCTTAAAGCTTTGTCCAGCGCGTTAACCATGCCGTCAATGTCATCCTTAGTAACAATCAAAGGTGGCAGGAACCTTAAAACATTGTTTCCTACACTTCCTATCAAATATCCTGAGTTAAAGCAGGAATCTTTAACTGCGACAGCTTTGCAGTTGTTAAGCTCCACTCCTATCATCAATCCCTTGCCCCTTATCTCGGATATGGAGCTGTGTTTCTCCGCAAGTTCCATTAACTTTTCCGTGAAATATCTGCCCTGCCTTTGGGCGTTTTCAATCAGATTCTCCTCACTTAAAGCTTCCAGTACTGCAAGACCTGCAGCACATGCCAGGGGATTTCCGCCGAAGGTGGAGCCATGTTCGCCTTTGCCAAAAGCCTGGGCGACAAACTCCTTGGCGCACAAAGCCCCAATAGGAACTCCTCCCCCCAGGGCTTTTGCAAGGGTGAAAATATCAGGCTCAACTCCATAATGCTCGTATGCAAAAAGCCTGCCTGTTCTGCCCATGCCGCACTGTATTTCATCGAATATTAACAGGATACCGTTGTCGTCACACAGCTTTCTGACTGCCTTGATATACGAGTCATCCGCCACATGTACACCGCTTTCTCCCTGTATGGGTTCAAGCATAACAGCACAGGTCTGCTCACTTATTGCATTTTTGAGAGCATCCATGTCATTTAAGGGTACGGATCTAAAGCCCGGAGGGAGTGGGAAGAAAGGCTTCTGATAAACCTCCTGTCCCGTAGCTGCAAGAGTTGCAAGAGTCCTGCCGTGAAATGAATTTTTCATGGTTATTATCTCGTACTTTTCCGGCATGCCCTTCTTCCTGAAATAAATCCTTGCAAGCTTAATGGCCCCTTCGTTGGCTTCTGCACCGCTGTTGGCAAAAAACACTCTGTCGGCGCATGAATTTTCCACCAGGAGAGCGGCCAGCTTTGCCTGGGGCTCAATGTAATACAGGTTTGAACAGTGTATGATTTTTTCTGCCTGTTCCTTAACGGCATTTATGAGTTTAGGATGGGAATGGCCCAGAGCATTTACGGCTATTCCCGAAAGGAAGTCACAGAATTTTCTCCCTTCGGTATCCCACAGGTTTATCCCTTTTCCGTAGCTGAAGCACACGGGTGTCCTTTCACCAAAGGTTTTCATATAGTATTTTCTGTCCAGCTCAATAATTTCATTAAGATTAAGGTTCCTGGAAATATCTGCGGAAATATTCATATTTAATCCTCCCTGTCCTTAACTATCATGGTGCCTATTCCTTTGTCGGTGAATATCTCAAGCAGTATACAGTGCGGAATTCTGCCGTCCAGTATGTGGGTCCTTTTTACGCCTTTTTTCAGGGCTTCAATACAGCCAAGGACTTTGGGTATCATACCGCTGTTGATTATCTTTTTCTCTATGAGGTCACAGGCTTGTGATATTGTCAGGGATGTGATTATTTCATCGCTGTCCCTGGATGTTTTTACGCCCTCAACATCGGTCAGCAGCATGAGTTTTTCAGCTTTGAGAGCTCCTGCAATTTCAGCGGCGACGGTATCCGCATTGATGTTGTAGCTGTGTCCGTCGGTTCCGACGCCTATGGGAGCGACGACGGGTATGTATTCATCTTTTGAAATCAGGTCCAGCACCTTTGAATTTATATTCACAATTTTGCCTACATAGCCCAGGTCTGTCTCCTTACCGTCAACGGAGGTTTTCAGCTTTTCACATTCAATAAGGTTGCCGTCAATACCGCAAAGTCCGATGGCTTTTCCGCCTTTGCGGTTAAGGAGGGAAACTATCTCCTTGTTGGTCTTTCCGACCAGTACCATTTGTGCTACATCCATGGTGGCAGAGTCGGTTACTCTGAGCCCGTTTATGAATTGGCTTTTGATATCCAGCTTTTCAAGGGTTTTGTTTATTTCCGGCCCTCCCCCGTGGACCACTACAGGGTTCACTCCTATGTATTTGAGCAGCGTTATGTCTTCCATGACCGAGTTCTTGAGTTCATCGTTTATCATGGCATTGCCGCCGTATTTTATGACTATTGTTTTGCCGTAAAATCTTTGAATATACGGCAGTGCTTCTATCAATATCTCAGCTTTCTTGATTATTTCTTCCATCATCCGGGAAACCTCCGATCCCAAAATCATGCAATTCATAGTTTATAATTATACATAGTAATGTATAAAAATGCAACACGGATCGGATATTTTTTTATTTTGTTGATAGGAGAGGTTCACGGAAAGCCCGGTTTGACATTTTTATCTTGATTATGTAAAATTATATATGTCCTCCCGATGGAATTTATGCAATCTTACTAAATACTAAAAAATAATTTTGTTAAAAAGTGTACTAGTAGGGGGGCACAGGCAAGTGTTATATTTAATACATAAGATTATCTTCTGATATACATTTTAGGAGGGGAAAAAATGGCAAGTGTTAGACTGAAGAACGTCTATAAGAGGTACCCAGGCGGTGTTACAGCTGTTAACGATTTTAACCTGGATATTGAAGATAAGGAATTCGTAATACTGGTTGGACCATCAGGATGCGGAAAGACCACAACTCTGAGAATGATAGCAGGTTTGGAAGAAATCACTGAAGGTGAAATTTATATTGGAGACAAACTGGTTAACGATGTAGCACCGAAGGACAGAGATATAGCAATGGTTTTCCAGAACTACGCTCTGTATCCTCATATGACCGTTTTTGACAACATGGCATTTGGATTGAAGCTCAGAAAGACCCCTAAAGATGAGATAAAGAGAAGAGTTCATGAAGCTGCCAGAATTCTTGACATTGAGCATTTGCTTGACAGAAAGCCCAAGGCCCTTTCGGGAGGTCAGAGACAGAGAGTTGCTCTCGGTCGTGCTATAGTTCGTGAGCCGAAGGTATTCTTGATGGACGAACCGCTCTCAAACCTGGACGCTAAGCTGAGAGTTCAGATGAGAACCGAGATAACCAAGCTGCATCAGAAACTTCAGATAACATTCATCTACGTTACCCACGACCAGACCGAAGCTATGACAATGGGTACAAGAATAGTTGTTATGAAAGATGGTTATATCCAGCAGGTTGATACTCCTCAGGCTCTTTATGAAAGACCCTGCAACACATTCGTCGCAGGCTTCATAGGCAGCCCGCAGATGAATATGTGGAATGCCAAGCTCGAAAAGCGCGATGACGGAGTTTACCTGGTATTCGGAAACAGCGATATCAAGTTGGCCGAAGGCAAGGCCAAGAAGCTGGAAGGTCTGGATTACTTTGGTAAGGAAGTTATCATGGGAATCAGACCTGAAAATATCCATGATGAGGAAGTATTCCTCGAATCAATGCCGGAAAGCACAGTAGAAGCATACGTGGAAGTTGTTGAAATGCTGGGTGCTGAAACATATCTGTACATGGTGGTGGACGGCGTACCATCCACTGTTATAGCCAGAGTTAACCCGAGAACCAAGACAAGGGCAAACGACAGGATCAAGATTTGCCTTGATACCAACAGAATCCATCTGTTCGATAAAGATACAGAAAGGGTTATCATCAACTAAGCGTGCATGTAAAAAGGGAAGATTCAGGTCTTCCCTTTTTTTGTGCCCGTATGAAACCTGTGTGTAATTTGTAAAAATTCTGTTAACAATCCCATTCTGTCCATAAAAGCCAGTGTCATTTTTTGTTTAATGATGTATAATTGAAAGAGACAGTGCATGTTATAGGGGGAAAGCATATTGAATAAGCTGCTCCAACACTTGGTGAAGCAGGTTGCCGAAACAATAGATGCAGAGTTTGGCATAGCCGATGAAACAGGCAGGGTATTGGCATGTACGGATGAAAGCAAAGTTGAGCAAACCTTGCCCGGGTTGCAGGAAGCGGTTGGGGTCGAAGAACAGTCAGGGCGGATTGATACTTTTTGTTTTTATAAGGTTTTTAATAAGAACAACCTTGAATATATTCTTTTCTTAAACTCCTGTGAGGAAGATGATGCCCTGAAGTACCTGTCTTTAATTTCGCTTAATGTAATTAACATGAGAATGTATTATGAGGAAAAGCATGACAGGGTCAATTTCCTTAAGAATATTCTGTTGGGCAGGATTCTTCCCGATGAGATTCTTAAAAGATCAAAGGAACTGCATATTCCCTACAATGCCAACCGCGCGGTGTTGCTTGTAAAAACCGAGAGGAGCAGCAGCATTCATGCCCTTGAAGTGATCCAGGGACTTTTCCCCAACAGAACGAAGGACAGCACTGTGCTTATTGATGATGAGAGCATCGTCCTTGTAAGGGAGCTAAGATCATCCGACAGTTCAGAGGAATTGGAAAAAGCGGCTTACACAATAATGGATACGCTGAACAGCGAGCTTATGGTCAAGGTTTTTGTGGCTGCAGGTACCGTGGCGGACAATCTTAAAGATATTTACCGTTCATATGAGGAAGCTAAGGTTGCACTTCATATAGGAGGCATATTTGACAGCGACAAACGATTTTTTAATTATAATAGGCTTGGCATCGGAAGGTTGATATATCAGCTGCCTAAGGATTTGTGCCAGCTTTTCCTGAAAGAAGTGTTCAAGGATGATTCCCTGGATTTTCTCGATGCCGAGACCATGAATACCATTCAGAGCTTTTTTGAAAACAGCCTCAATGTCAGTGAAACTTCAAGAAAACTTTATGTGCACAGGAACACCCTGGTATACAGGTTAGACAAAATACAGAAGATTACGGGACTGGATCTTCGAAAATTTGACGATGCGATAATTTTTAAGGTGGCAATCCTTGTCAAAAAGTATCTTGCCAGCAGAGAACGGTAACCGGTATCACGGGTAACTGCAGGCATACAAGTACGATTGTCAAAAATATCCGGATCAATGCTTTAACCTTGAGAAGGATTTATTAAGTTTTATGTAGAATAGTTGAACTGAAGTGAAAACATTTGCAACAGAACACCTGCATCAAGGAGTACGAAATGGTTGAGCTGAAGAATGTATACAAAAGGTATCCCAACGGTACGGTTGCGTTAAGGGACATCAATCTGAAAATCAGCAAAGGGGAATTTGTTTTTGTAATAGGTCCCAGCGGCTCGGGCAAATCAACGCTTATAAAACTTATATTAAAAGAAGAAGATGCAACGGGGGGAGAAATTATTGTAAACGGCTTCCCTGTTTCAACAATGAGCCGCAGGCAGATTCCGTATTTGAGGAGAAGTCTGGGAGTTGTTTTTCAGGATTTCAGGCTTCTCATGAATAAAACCGTATATGAAAATGTTGCTTTCGCCATGCAGATAACGGAAGCTCTGCCTAAGGATATCAGAAGGCAGGTTCCCATGGCGTTGGCTCTTGTAGGTCTGAGCAAGAAGGCCAATGCATATCCGGGACAACTTTCAGGAGGAGAGCAGCAGAGGGTTGCCATGGCCAGAGCCATAGTAAACAATCCTTCTCTTTTGATAGCAGACGAGCCTACGGGCAATCTCGACCCGGAAACCTCATGGGAAATCATGAGGCTCTTGAATGAAATAAACCAAAGAGGCACTACGGTTTTGGTAGCGACCCACAGTAAGTCTATTGTAGATGCCATGAGAAAGCGGGTAGTGGTGCTCGAGAAAGGAGCAATAGTCAGGGACCAGGAGAAAGGATCATACGAAAATGAAGATAAGGACGGCAAAGTATATTATTAGGGAAGGTATCTTCAATATATACAGAAATATTTTCATGACATTGGCGTCGGTGGGGATTATTACCGCCACGCTGATAATCATGGGAATATTTTTGCTTCTGGTTTTGAATCTCAATGAGAACACCAGGATTTTGAAAGAGCAGCCTGAAATGGAGGTATTTTGCAGTCCGGAACTCACGGACATGGAGATATATGAGGTTCGAGCCAAAATAAGCGGATATGAACTGGTTGAGAAATTTCATATGGTAACCAGGGAAGAAGCATTTCAGGAACTTGTGGAGATATTCGAAAACAGGCAGGAAATGCTTGAAGGATATGATGAGAGCATCATGCCGGTTTCCTTTATAATAGAGCTGAAGGATCCGACCAGGAGCGATGAGGCAATATCGTATTTTAAAAGCATAAACGGTGTTGAGAGTGTCAGGTATTCCCTGGACGCCATACGATTTATCAGCGCTGTGACCAATTGGGTTCGAGTAATAAGCACCATACTGATAGCCATTTTATTGGTTGTATCTTTGTTTATTATCTCCAATACGATAAAGCTGACCGTGTTCGCAAGGCGTAAAGAAATAAATATAATGAAATATATCGGTGCGACAGATTGGTTCATCCGGTGGCCTTTTATAGTAGAAGGTGCTATAATTGGATTTATGGGATCCATTTTGGCATTTATCATAACGGGTTATGCCTATAATGTAATAGTAGACAGGTTCAACAGGGATTTTGTCGGCATTAGCTCCAATTTTATCAGGCTGGTGGAATTGAACAGAATTGGTTTCGATATAATAATGGCTTTCTGTCTTGTGGGAGTTGCGGTAGGTGCAGTAGGAAGCCTAGTTTCCATAAGGAGATACCTGCGGGTATGATGGGCCCGTTATTATATAAGTTATATTGAGGCAAAACAGGCATCATGTAGGGGGATTACCTATGAAAAAGGTGCTGTCGTTATTACTGGTAATGATTTTTATTTTAATGCTGGGTATACCCATAGCGGCGGATGAGCTGGAGGAAGCAAAGAGCGAGAAACAGCGTATTGACTCCATGATCAAAAATACCGAGAAGCAGATGAAGTCAATACAGGAGCGGATAAAAGAGCAAAAAGATCAGATGAATCAGGCCCAACAGGAAGAGCAGCAGTTAAAACAACAGATTCAGCTGAAAGAAGAAGAGATAAGACAGCTGGAAGAGCAGATCAGACAGCTTGATGATGCCATTCTCGCCGCCAGAAAAGACTATTTCCAGAAACAGGAACTTCTGAAAACAAGGCTTAAGGTAATTTATCAAAATTCCAACAAGTCAATATTCGAGGTTTTTCTCGAATCAAAGAATATAACCGATTTCTTCAAGAGGATTCAGCTGATGCAGTTTATTGCCAGTAAAGACACTGAGCTTCTGGAAGCAATAGAAACGGCAAGGAAGGACCTGGTGAGCAAGCTGGAAATGAGGGCTCAGGAAAAGGAAGCCGTGGAGCAGCAAGTTGCTTTGCTGAATACCGAGAAACAAAAGGTTGCAGAAAAAATATCCAGGTCAAGTCAGGCCATACGTGATTACAGCAATGAGCTGAAAGTTCTTGAAAGGCAGATAGACAAGCTGGAAGCGGAATCTGCAAGGCTTGCCAAAAGCATTCAGGCTTTGATGGAGAAAAACAGGAAATATGCCGGAGGGGCAATGGCCTGGCCGTCCAAAACGTGCACCACCATTTCTTCCGGTTACGGTATGCGTTACCATCCTATACTTAAAAAGAACAAAATGCATACAGGCATAGATATTCCTGCACAAGCCGGTACCGATATACTGGCGGCGAATGACGGAAAGGTCATAGTGGCCTCCTGGCAGACGGGATACGGCAATACCGTAATTATCGACCACGGCGGCGGAATAGCCACTTTATACGGTCACTGCAGCAAAATACTGGTTAAGGAAGGACAGACCGTAAAAAGAGGGGAAGTAATAGCAAAGGTGGGAAGCACCGGATGGTCAACAGGACCACACCTGCACTTTGAAGTAATAAAGGACGGCAAGACAGTAGATCCCATGACTTACTTCAAGTAAGAATATATATACCATAAGATATGTGCAAGAATATATACCGTATAAATATTATATACATAATATTATAGCGTAAGATATGGATGACAATGTAATGTAAGACGTGGATGATAATATGATGTAAGGTATAGATAATAATGTATCGTTAATTATGTTTGGATAATTGCGCCACAGATAATTATGTACATATATGTCCAATCCAACTTAATTAGAATTGAGTGCATGGCCCGGAATAAAATCCGGGTTTATTGCTTAATTTCAAAGCATAAAATATACTGACCGGACCATGAAACGAGTAAAAAACGAAGGAGCATGGGTATGTATAATAAAAACAGAAATCTTGTATATGCAGTATCGGTATCGGTTTTAATAACGGCTTTTGTTACATTTGTCGCTTCCTTTATGCTTTTTTACAATCTGCGGTATTTCAATTCGGCTTACACCATACATTTCGATCCTGAAAAGGTTGATGCAGGCAGTATAAGAAAGTTCAATGAAGTAAGAAGCCTTCTTAATATTAAGTTTTATGAAGAACCCGACCAGAATAAGATGCTGGAAGGGGCCGTGGCAGGCATGGCTTATTCTTTGGGCGATCCGTATACGGTGTATTATAATAGAGAACAGTTTAATGCATTTCTGAAGGCTTCCACAAAGTCGGAGGAAAATTACGTAGGTGTGGGAATTCCAATAATGCTGGATGAAAACGGAATAGTTACCGCTCTGGATCCATATGATGATTCCCCGGCAAAAGAGGCAGGTGTTCAGCAGGGAGACAAAATAATCAAGGTTAACGGCCAGGATATCATCGGTTTGCGCGATGATACCATTGTGGCGGATATGATAAAAGGTCCTGAAGGTACTCCGGTGACAATTACCGTTTTCAGGCCTTCCGAGGGAAGAAACATTGACTTCACCCTTACCAGGAAAAGAATAAAGGCCATAATTAATATCAGCAGCACAATGCTTACCGATAAAATAGGTTACATAAAAATAAGGATGTTTGATAACGATATAGCAAAGAACTTCCAAAAGCAGCTTGATAAGCTTTTGAATCAGAACATGAAAGGTTTGATAATAGACGTAAGGGACAACCCGGGAGGATCATATGAGGGTGTTATCTCCATTGTTGACAGGCTTATACCTGAAGGTTTAATCGTATACACCGAAGACAGGAACAAGGAGAGGAAATCCAGGTACTCCGATTCCCAGGAGCTGGGAATGCCTATAGCAGTGCTCATTAACGGAAACAGCGCCAGCGCATCCGAAATACTTGCAGGTGCCCTTAAAGACCATAACAAGGGAATTCTCATCGGAACAAAGACCTTCGGAAAGGGACTGGTCCAGGAGGTACACAGGTTATCCGATGGTTCCGGGCTTAAGGTAACGGTTGCGAAATATTACACACCGTCCGGCGTTTGCATACAAGGAACCGGCATAGAGCCACATATCGTGATGGAGATGCCTGAAAAGTACAAGGGTGTTTCTCCTTCCCGTATACCCAGGGATGAAGACGTGCAGCTTCTTAAAGCAATCTCAGTAATTAATGGCCAAATTACCAATTAGTGCGAATAGATATGTCCATTCTCCATATACTATCAAATGGAGGTGGCAAAGTGGATACTAATGATGAAAGACTGAAATATGAAGTAGCAGAAGAGCTGGGTCTACTGGAGAAAGTAAAAACCTACGGATGGAAGAGCCTTTCTGCAAAAGAAACCGGAAGAATCGGAGGCCTTATTACCAAAAGAAAAAAGCTTATGCAGGCCAAAGGTTCCCAGCAGGCATAGGTGGCGTTTGCCACCTTTTGCTTTTTGGAATTATTTTCGGTTTTATAGATTTATTTTTTCGGTATTAAAGATTTGTTTTTTCGGCATTAAGGATTTGTTTTTTTGGTATTACGGATTTGTTTTTTACGATATAATAGGTTTATTTTTTTACGGTTTTTTAAATTTACTTTTTAGATATTTTGATGAAATCTTTACGCCAGATTTTTTTCAGAGACCGCGTTTATGTTTTGATTTTCCAATGTTTTTTTGCTTTCATAATACTGTATATGCCGACGTGATCGCTATATAATATTGCTATATAATAATGATGTTAACCGTAAATAAAGCAGTAAAAGTTTCAGGGGGGATTTAATGTATACAGGTTTTGCTTATATCTACGACCAACTTACCAGCGATATCGATTATTCCAAATGGGCCGATTACATTGAAAAGCTGTTTAAAAGATATCGTAAAAAGCCTTCCCTGATTCTTGATCTTGGCTGTGGAACCGGCAGCTTCGCCGTTGAAATGGCATCGAGAGGTTATGAAATGATAGGGATAGATGCTTCGCCTGACATGCTTGCGTGTGCAAGGAGAAAAGCAGAGAGCAGAAATGTGGATGTTCTTTTCCTTAACCAGGACATGTCCGATTTTAAGCTTTATGGAACGGTGGACGCCGTAGTGTGTCTTTTGGACAGTTTAAATTACGTAACCAGCAAAAGGGATGCAACAAGAGTGTTCAGGCTGGTGAAGAATTATCTCAATCCCGGAGGATTGTTTATTTTTGATATAAACACGCCATATAAATTCCAACATGTCCTTTCGGGAAATGTTTTTTATGAAGTAAGGGATGATTTGGCCTTTATATGGGAAAACAGGTATGATAAAAGAAAAAAGCTGTGTGAGTTTGATCTGACCTTTTTTATAAAGAGCGGGGAATATTTCAAAAGACACGATGAGATTCATGTAGAGAGGGCATATTCGCCGGGCGAAATAAGAGAGATGGCAGACAGAGCGGGACTTAAACTTTTGGCAACGTTTGACAATTTATCCATGCGCCCGGCTTCTGAAACAAGCGAGAGGGTTTTTTGCGTATGTTCCAACAAATGATTTTAGTATGTTCAGAACATCAGGCGGGCAAAAACGAGGAGGACAAGATGGGCTTTTTTGAAGATGTATATGAAATTGTAAGGCAGATACCAAAAGGAAAAGTGATGACTTACGGGCAGATTGCCAGGATGCTTGGACAACCGCGAAAAGCAAAAATGGTAGGCTGGGCTCTTCATGCAAATCCATATCCAGGAGAGGTACCTTGCCACAGAGTGGTTAACAGAAACGGGGAATTAAGCGGCAGCTTTGCATTTGGAGGATATGAAGTCCAGAAAAAAATGCTTGAGGATGAAGGAGTAATTGTAGATGAAAGGGGAATAATAGACCTAAACAAGTATTTGTGGAAACCGCTTTAAAGCAGTTACCGCTGAGATAATATGGAATGGATAATATTCAGTTGACAAGTTTCAAAGCGGTGTGATACACTCAAATAGTTAAATCGTCTGCAGAGTACTTTTTTGGGCAATGCGGGCTGAGTTAAGTAATTAGTTCAGGAGGAATGAAAGAAATGGAAAGAGGAAGAGTTAAGTGGTTTAATGCTGAAAAGGG
>JAMNYG010000172.1 GCA_023622945.1 Bacillota bacterium
GCAGTCATCCAGCAGCTTACCGTTTGATAGAATATCCCTGGTAGCTCCGTCTGCAGCAACCACCCCATCCTTTATGACAATGGTCCTTTTGCATGTGTCCAATACCAGGTCCAAATCGTGGCTGGTTATTATTTTGGTATGCTCAAATGTATTCAGCAAATCAATTATTCTTCTCCTTGATTTAGGGTCTAAGGATGATGTGGGCTCATCCATAATAAGTATATCAGGCTGCATTGACAAAACAGCGGCTATGGCTGCAGACCTTTTCTCTCCGCCTGACAATTTATAAGGCGCACGGTCTTTTAAATGAGGTATTCCCACCAGCTCCAAAGCCTTTGACACCCTGCTTTCAACTTCCTTTTCATCAAGCCCGTAGTTTCTCGGTCCAAAAGCAACATCGTCATATACTGTTGTCATAAACAACTGATCGTCCGGCTCCTGGAAAACCATACCCATTCTTTGCCTTATCATCGGCAATGTCTTTTTTGTTACATGCACATCCCCCACCAGAACTTCACCGGCATCGGGAAAAAGAATACCCATCAGAAGCATCAGCAGAGTGGACTTTCCGGCGCCATTGGCACCAATAATGCCAACGGATTCTCCGTGACCAATTGAAAATGATATATTCTTAATCGCTTCATGCCCATCCGGGTAGGAAAAGCGCAGATTCCTTACCTCAACTCTATGATGGCTCATCTGTTTTATCACTCCTGCAGGCAATGAACTTATCAGAATTATACTATGATAGTCAGTCAGCATTACAATAATCGACCAGTATCGCAATAATTAATCAGTGTTGCGATAATCATCAATATAGTAACGGCTTAATTACCGGTATTGTAATAATGAACTTAACAGCACGGGGATATTATAAATTCTAGCTATTACAAAAAACATGCACCAGCCTGCAATGTAAGCAAAATCCTTAATACCCATCCCTGGAATTTCCCCGGTATTATACTCACCCGTAAATCCTCTCAAAACCATTGCCCTGTCCGGCAAATGAACCCCAAACCCTAGCATGTACTCCTTTATGTCCCGGTGCTCTCAGGGAATAAGCCCTCTGCATTCTGTATACCTCTTCCATGAGGACCGAAATATACCTGTAAGTCATCAGTAACTGCAAAACAAAAATTTTTGGAACTCTGAGCATTCTTAGAGCTGCGGCCAGCTTATCCATCCCGGTGGTGGCAACAAGCAGTATGCAGACCACAACAGTTAAGCCGGATTTTATAAAAATCGAAAGAAATGTGATCCATCCGCGTGAAATGGCAATTCCGCCAATCATAACGGTATTATTATCGAACAGAGGATTCATTATTCCAATTCCAATGATAAAAGGTTCCACCATCAATACCCTTTTCAGTATCGGAACAGCCGGCAGTTCTGCTAAAGCAAAAATAACCACCGGATAAAAAACATACGGTAAAAGACCGCTGATTTCAAACCGTCCGAATGATGCAACCATAACAAGGTAAATGAAGGTGGTTAAAAGCTTTGCAAAAGGATGGATATTATGTATGGCAGTTTTCTTTTTCGCCAGGTCATCCAGAAACCTTATGCTGTATATTGAGCTTACCATTTTCGACATGTAGATCAAATCCCGTTAGTTTTTTAAGTTAACGCATTGTACGCTTAAGCAGTCTTACTTTTGGCTCTTCTTTTCATCATGCTGATTGTCAGCCCGGTAATTGCAGCCAGCGCAAGTGTCAATGCTCCACCAACAATTCCCGAAACACTTGTCCCGGCATCAATGGCAGGCCATGCTTCCTGACCTTCCCCGCCTGGTAATTCTCCTGACGGTTCTTCTGCCTCTTCGCTTTCAACTGATTTAAACCCGTAATCCGGTAAAAATGCGATCTTATCCTGTATGTTCGACAATATTTCATGAATACCTTTCGGTGCTTCCAGTTCTGTTGTTCCGGCAACTTTTTCTATCGACCATTCAAGACCATCGGGATCAGCCGAAGCAAACCATGAAAGAACACCGCCAACAACTACCGTCAATATCAGGAGCACTGTAAGAACCCCTTTGAGCGATATATTGCCTATTGCCTCTCCTGCAGCTGTCCTTTCAATTATTTCCGGTTTGGCTCTCCACACAAAGGCAACAATTGCGGCAGTTATCAGTCCTTCAACAATTCCTATTGCAAGGTGAATGGGCTGCATCAGCAGAACGAATGTACCAAAGGGCAATTCCGTCTTTCCGGATAACAGTGTCTGGAGCACCACGCTGAACGCACCCATTTGAAGGCCTATCACGGCAGAGGTTATTGAGGCTCCGAAAATCCTTCTGGAATTGATACCCTTTCGTATAATCCATTTATAGATATAAGGATAGGCTATAAAGCAGGTATAAAACCCCAGGTTAAATACATTGCAGCCAAAGGCCAGCAATCCGCCGTCGCTGAAAAACAAGGCCTGAATAAGAAGAATGGAAGCCATGGTTAAAAACCCGGCATAAGGTCCCAAAAGTATGGCTAGCAGCATTCCTCCTCCAATGTGCCCGCTTGATCCCGTTCCGGGTATGGCAAAATTTATCATCTGCGCTGCAAATACAAATGCACCCATTACGCCCATCAGCGGGATTTTCTTTTCATCCATTTCATCCTGAATTTTCCTGACCGAGTAAGCCGCAACTCCGGCAGTAGCTGCAAGCATGGTTCCGCCGACGGCCGGTGAAATCAACGCGTCAGCCATATGCATAAAATCAGCTCCCTTTACATTAAGTTTATATAAAAAACCCACAAAGGATAATATACAAACTTAGCCCTTCGTGGGTCTGCTTGCACTCTAATTTATTCAAAATATAAAGATATATAAGGATAACTAAAATATCAGGATAATCAGTTAACAGGTGAAACCTTCATGGCTTCAGTTCAAAAATAATATAGCATGTCCTGCAAACCCTTGTCAAGGAAGTCAGGCTTATTGGCTGTAAGCGGGTATTCGGCATGGAAATGGTTATGGTGGTTTTTGCCGAAATTTTAGGCAAGGTCCAGAGGTTATATTCCCTCATAAACTCGTTGCCCTGCTCTGCAGGTATTTTTGCTCCTGCTGCCAGGGGCAAGATGCATAGAAGTCAAAAAATACGCAACATCTTCAGGCCGCCGGTTATGAAATATATTGAAAATGCTGCAATAAACGCTCCCAATAAAACGATAACCCATCGATACACATGGTCACTTATCAGTTTGCTGCCCCTGGAAAATGCCGTGGAAATTGCTGAGTACCACACAAAGTCCGATAGGATATGCCCAATGAAAAAGAGCAAAACACCTGTTAAACCTGCAGCATAGGCCTGGCGTATCGATTCCATCCCGGTCGACGCCCACCAGAGGATAAAGTATGGATTAGTTGCGCTTACAAGGACTCCTGCCAGTACAAGATTTTTAACCCCCGCACCATTCCCCGTTCTCTGATTCTCCAGGGAAACTGTCTTGTTTATCCCGGATTTTATCATTCCGTAGCCCATCCATGCAAGAAAGGCACCGCCAAATAATCCGATTAACCCTGCAACCGTGGGATTGGAAAAGAAATCTTTAAGTCCGAATACCATGAGGATAACCAGTGTAAGTTCCAGTATCCCATGCCCCAGTACAGCCAAGGGTCCTGCAGTCCACCCTTTTTTAAGGCTGCCGTCGATTGTGACCCCCAGCAAGGGGCCGGGCATCATTGCTCCTGAAAAGCCTATTAAAAACGCGCCGATAAAGATTCCCCACAAAACCATTCTGATTAACCTCTCTTTATAATCCAAATGCCTTGCTGTCAACATCCGGTTTCTTTTGACATGCTTGTAACATAAACGGGTTAATAAACATGATAATTATATATTTCTGTGATAACCATATATTGCTGCACGCCGCTAAAATTCAAGAAATCTGTTTTTATTGATCTTTTCTACTTCTTCCGGTAGTTTTTCTGCTATATAGTCCATGAATTTTTTCGGTATATTCAATGCTTCTCTCATCTTGTCAGTATATATGAAAGTGGTTTTTGTCCCCAGTAAATTTTCATAATAATTTGTACTGATGGAATCCGCAAGATACATTATTTTTACCTCATCCCCGATATCACCATGTATAAGCGGAGAATGATGATATCCGACAACTTCAGTGATTTCTCTCGGCAACCCCCATTCTTGGCATATCCACATCCCGATTTCTGTATGAGTTATTCCGTTCAGAACTATAACTATTTTTTCAGCCACTATTTGATGAACTCCTCTCTGTAATTGCATCTTATAAACATTATCCAGGTGATCCGGCAGACATATATCCAAAACCGTTATGCCGACGTCGTGTATCAATCCGTAGATAAAGATCTTCTCCTTATCGCAAAGCCCGGTTTCCTCTGCAATCATATAACTTGCAATGGAAGTGCCGACACAATGCTTCCAGTATTTCTTATGGTCGAATATTCTAGACCTTCCCTTCCTGTTTGGCAATAACAACAATCATTCTCGTGTTTTTGGCTCCCAAATACACAACTGCATCTTTCAGGGTCAGAATTTCACGGTTTAACTTTGAGTTGTAATTTAAAATCCGTATTAAAGTTGATTCAAATTTGGGAATTCTGGATAATTTCCCGATGCATTCATCCATGTTAAAGTCACAAGGTTCCAGCAGCATGCACAAAGTTTCTCCAAATTCCCTTGGTATTTTAGGTAAATAATTTGATTGCTGAATTAGCTTAATTACTGGATGACTTTGCATTTGCAACCTCCCTGTAACTCTGGTTTCAGTCCTGAGGTTGTTCCTTTTTCTGATCCTGGTAATCTTCATTTTTTTACTTATTGCGAATAATACCACATAAACCTTCATTTAAATCCGGTTATATATCTGATGATACATTTTAATGCAAAGTGAAGTCATGGTATTAAAAGCATCTAAACCCCTGACAAATTATAAATAAAAACTCCGCAGAATCACTTTTAGGAGTGACTCTGAAGGGTTTAACCGTATACTGACCATGGCAGGATTTTTCAAAACCTTTAAGGTTTCCAGTATTTCTCTATAGTTTGTTTTGCCAGTTCCACATATCTTCTTCCCCGTTCATAGTCACCAAATATCGTGTTAACCTCACGCTGTGCAATCTCCAGCATACAGCCTGATGCCGCTTCAGCAATTCCTTTAAAGCATTC
>JAMNYG010000124.1 GCA_023622945.1 Bacillota bacterium
CCAAGCCCCGAATCAAAAATGCCTATAGGTCGGTTATCCATATTTACCCCCAAAAACAGAACATATTTGCATTTCGAATTAATTAAGACCTTTATCGTGCAGAGCTTTTCTCTCAAGCTTTGCAGCCGATACTTGCTTCCTGGTTTAATATATTTTTCATTTTACTATTTAAGTACATCTACTTCAAGTTTTTTGAGAAATAAGAACCCGATTCATGATATAATGATAACATGATAATGTATTTAATGATATCATGATGATGAATTTTACGGAGGTGCCTGCATGCCTTTTTATGATTTGAGATGTTCCAACTGTGGGGAAGAGTTTAATGTAAGAGCCAGCATGTCTGACAGAGAGGAAAAAAGAATCCGTTGTCCCAAATGCGGAGACAACAGGCTGGAAGCCATCTTCAGCAACGTAAACATAATCCGTTCAAGGGAAAAATCCGACATGCCTTCTTGTCCCAATGCCCATATATGCGGAAAATACTGCAACCACTGACAAGCTTTCCTGATTATATACAGCCGGGACAAGATCCCTGCAAATTGATCATAATATTATACATGTAAAAGACCCGGGACTAATGCACTTCCCGGGTCTTATATGTCCTGGCTTTCTTTTTGCTGTCAATATACAGCCAATTTCTTTTCGTTGTCAATATGCAGCCGAATTTTAATACGCAGCCGATTTCCGAATATTCATTCCATTTTTCTTTTCGCTTATGGTTACAGCTCCTCAACCTTCAACGCTCTGAAAGCATTCAGTATTGCGATAACCGTGACCCCCACATCTGCAAATACTGCCGCCCACATTGATGCTAATCCAATGGCGCTGAGAACTAGTACGGATACTTTAACTCCGATTGCAAAGAATATGTTCTGCCTGGCAATTTTAAGAGTCTTTCTGGAAATTTTCATTGCAGTGGCTATTTTTGAGGGTTCATCGGTCATGATGACTATATCTGCTGCTTCAATAGCCGCGTCAGATCCCAGTCCTCCCATTGCGATCCCTATATCCGCACGGGCCAGCACGGGTGCATCATTTATTCCGTCTCCCACAAAGACCAGTTTGCCTTTTGGAGATTTCAAGGCAAACAGTTCTTCAAGCTTCTCAACTTTGTCTGCCGGCAGCAGTTCAGCATAAACCTTATCGATGCCAAGATCCCCGGCAACCTTATCAGCCACGTTTTTGCTGTCACCCGTGAGCATCACTATTTGCTTAATATTGCCCGCTTTCAAGGCTCTGACGGCTTTTGCCGAATCTTCCTTCACCTCGTCGGCAATCACAATGTATCCCCTGTACTTTCCGTCCACCGCCACATGCACGACAGTTCCCAATTCTTCTCCTGCAGGATAAGCTATATTTTCTCTCTTCATGAGCTTGCCGCTGCCTGCCACAACCCTTTTGCCGTCGATGACTGCCTCTACACCGTGACCGGCTATCTCTTCTACATCAGTAATCCTCCGGTTGTCAATTTCTTTGCCATAGGCTTGTTTCAGCGAAAGAGAGATGGGATGGCTGGAGTAGCTTTCAGCATAGGCAGCCAGTTCAAGAAGTTCTTCCCCGGAGGTCCCTTCCCGGGGATGGATTTGCTGTACGCTGAACACGCCTTTTGTCAGCGTTCCGGTTTTATCAAAAACAACAATTTCGGTCTTGGCCAATGCTTCCAGATAGTTGCTGCCCTTTACCAGGATTCCTCTTCTTGAGGCTCCGCCTATTCCTCCGAAGAAGCTCAGAGGTACTGAAATCACGAGGGCGCAGGGACAGGAAACAACCAGAAAAGACAACGCCCTGTAAATCCATTGGCTGGATGTGGCACCGCTGATCAAAAGAGGAGGTACAATTACAAGTAATGCAGCAACTATTACAACTATGGGAGTATAGTACCTTGCAAACCTGGTGATAAATTGTTCGGGTCTGGATTTTTTGCTGCTTGCGTTTTCAACCAGATCCAGAATCCTGCTGACGGTGGATTCCTCAAATTCCTTTGTAACTTCCGCCTCGATAACTCCGCTTATGTTGATGCAACCGCTTAAAATATCACTGCCGATACCTACTTCCCGGGGAACCGATTCACCTGTAAGGGCAGATGTGTCTATCAAGGAGCTTCCCTCAACAACCCTGCCGTCCAAAGGTATTTTTTCTCCGGGTTTTATAACTATAATATCCCCTGTTTTCACTTCATCAGGGTCTACCGTTTCAATACCATCACCTTTCTTTACATTGGCATAATCGGGCCTGATGTCCATAAGGCTTGCGATTGACTTCCTTGACTTATCAACGGCATAGCTTTGGAACAACTCGCCTATCTGATAAAACAGCATAACGGCAACGCCTTCAGGATATTCACCGATCAGAAACGCCCCGACCGAAGCAATACTCATCAGGAAATTCTCGTCAAAAACACTGCCTTTAAAAACATCCCTGACTGTCTTCTTTACAACATCTCCTCCTGCAATAACATAGCTTGTCAAAAACACGGCTACCTCAAGCCATTCATTGTTGAAATCAATTATTATAGCCAACAGAAATACCGCTGCACTGATTATTATCCTCAACAGACTTTTTTTCATATAGCTTTGACCCCTCACGCTTTTTTCATGACAACATCAGGCTCTATTTTCTTTATGATCTTTTCGGCAGCCAGGATTATTTCGGGCATCTTTTCATCTTCACCCTCAATAACCAGCTTTGAAGTCAAAAAATTAACCGTCGCGCTTTTGACACCATCAAGTTTATTTATGGCATCTTCCATTTTCGCCGCGCAGTTGGCACATCCCAGACCCTCAAGTATAAACCTCTTTTTCATGACCAATAACCCCCTGGTTTTATGCTTTATGATTGATATAATACTTTCAGCTTTTATAGCTGATATTAAACCTGCAACCGTATATTTTACATAAACATAAGGCTTACAAACGTTATATTTGATGAAAGACCTGCAACCTTTGTCATTGCCAAGTCTTTGTTTAGGTTTTCCAGGAATAATTCCTGTCCGGACTTCATATGAAGCCTTGAACAAGTGTTCATACGTCAAGTAACAAAAACACTTTCATCCTTGACATTAAATACACATATACTAGACTTTCATAAATATTGCACTGTCTAATCCTATGATTTGCTTAACTATCTCTTTTCATTTATGTGGATAAGACCCTGGTCAAATATCTGCCTTACGTGCTCGTCATCAAGGGAATAATAAACAATTTTCCCTTCCCTTCTAAACTTGACCAGGTTAGCCTGTTTAAGCACCCGCAACTGATGTGAGATGGCTGATTGAGTCATGTTCAGAAGAGCGGCTATATCGCAGACACACATTTCGGATTCATCCAGAGCCCAAAGTATCCTGATACGGGTGGTATCGCCGAATACCTTAAACAACTCCGCCAGATCATATAATGTCTCTTCAGCGGGCATCTTTTCCCTTACCTGGCTTACAATTTCCTCATGGATCACCTCACAGTCACAACTTTCGATGTGCCCGGTTTTCTTTGTCAAATTATCACCCGCCCTATATGTTCACATGAACAATCATTCATATATTCGCTTTTATTTTAACTCCTGCCATTCAACATGTCAATAGGGAAGTTTAAAGAGAATAAATAACAAGGGGACATTCCCAAGACTCCGAAGCATTTCTTCAGAGAATAGAAACGTCCCCGTTTGGTATCCCCCCACCTTTTACATTTTCCATCCTTCTATTCAAGGACTTCAAGGTAAACTTCCTCGGATATTTCCTCTTCGCTTATCACTTCTTCAGCTTCTCCTTCATCCGTTATTACGTCTTCAGCTTCTCCCTCTTCATTTATCACTTCTTCAGCTTCACCGTCCCGGTTAATTACATCCTCCGCTTCTCCTTCAGTTACGTCAGTTTCCTGTGCGTTATCTTCCATGCTTCCTGCATCTTCATATTCTACAGTCGGTACATCTCTTAACGGTTCCTTGCTGATAAGAGGTTCGTTTCTCGGGAAAGGCATATTAAACTGAAAGCTTCCCTTATATTCCTCCCTGGTTTTTCCTTCAATGAGGAATTCAACTTTATGTATATCCACAAGCTCGGTAAGAGAATTGACGATGGAGTATATGGTCATCCTCTCGGCTGCTTTTCCTCCGGGATGATTATCTACAAATTCTTTGGACAGGTTTACAGTTGCCACCGTATTTTCTACGCTGACAGGTTGCAGGAGCTTCGTCCCTTCCGGAATGGTAGGCTTTAAACCGCTGCTTTTGGTAGGACCTTTGATCAGTTCCTCTACAATGGCCGTAGCAAGTGCACTGGTGCTCTTTTTGGCCTCTTCCATGGGAATATACCTTATCTCAAGAAAGAGCTTTGAATTGTCGTTATTGGTAAAATACAGTCTTACAGGTATCTTGTCCGCCAGCTTTTTGGCTTCTTCCTCATTAAGTACGATACTGCTTACGGGAGTTGCCTCATCATTATCCTTTAGTAATCCGATTTTTTTCAGGACACCACAACCGGTGAAAACCAAAAGAATTACTAAACATATTGCGACGATATAAAACGGTTTGCGCATCCTCCGGCCACCTCACAATTATTCAGAATATCGCTATATAGTATTTCTATGCTGCATACATATCTCATATTCTGATATTTTGAAATGTTGGATGAAAATGTGAAAGTGGCCCTGGCTTATGGAAAACGGCTACATGGCCTTGGTATACCTGTCGGCAAGGCTGCTTGCACAATAGCTGTCTGGCTTTATTTTGGGTACAAAGTTTAAACCCTGCACCATGCCTATCATTTCATTTATCAGGGTTTTAGTCTTGCCTTTGGTGCCTATGTCTATATGAAATTCAAAGGATACCTTAGGTCCAAGCATTTTGCATATCCGCTTAATTTTCTCATCATCAAAAAGATACGCCAGCTGAAGGGTTACGCATGTCTCCATGTATATTTTCTCCCTCAGGCTGTTTACACGTCTTGGTATTTCGCTTTTATGCAAAAAGCCTATTGCTCCCTTTCCCACACGATGAACATGTATGCAGGCGACGAACACAGTCCTGTTTCCCACCTGGGAGTCAGTTCCTATGGATATCCTGTAGGAGCTGTTGGTATCACTGCTTATGAACCTGATAATCTCATTATACACTTCATTGAAAGACATAGGCCCTTTCTGCAAACTTCTGAAGACCGATGATTCATCCAAAAAAACAGTGTTTCCGAGTATCATATATCCTCCTCTTTCCCCGGTACGAACAGTCTTACATGGTTAATGGGCTAAGTAAAGATAAAAACCCTGTGAAAAGGTCACAGGGTCTATTGCATCCACATAAGACTTCTCCTCATGTAATACCGTTTCCTTTGAAAAAAGACAGCATGAGAGCGTTGTCTGCCACAAAACCAGGTGTTCCGCCTCAACATTCCCATGCCGTTCATCCTTTCACCGAAATATATGATGTTATCAATGGTATCATATGATTGGAATAAAATCAAGCTTTCAAATATTATTCCACTATTTTCTATTGCGTTGATATTCTTCTGTTAGGTTAAACTGTCGTTTTTCTCCTGTCAATCCGGATTGCTTAACCCGTTTTAAGCTTTCTTACATACTCGATCATGCCCCTTCCGGCAAGAGCCCCCTGCCCTACGGCTACCGAAATCTGTTTGAATCCACCCGTGCAGTCTCCTGCGGCAAACAGTCCTTCAAGATTGGTCTGTTGCATCCTGTCCGTCACTATGGCATTATCGTTTATCACTACTCCCAGCTTTCTTGCAAAATCAAGGCTGGATGCACTCTCGTATGCAACGAAAATCCCGTCTATATCCTCGCAGGTTCCGTCCTCAAAACATATTCTTTTGAGAAACTCATCTCCCTCGAGTTTTGCCACGGGTCTTTTGTCGATCCTGAAATTATTCGCTTCATTGCGGAATTTCTCGGTAAGGTCCAACTCATGCCCGTTTGTAAACAATGTGACATCTTTTGTAAATGCTTCAAGCTCTATGGCTTCATGAACTGCAAAATCCTTGTATCCCAGCACTCCCACCTTTAGATCCCTGTAGAAGAAGCCGTCGCAGGTTGAACAATAGCTTACCCCTCTTCCTTCAAAGTTTTCAAGATTTTGGATCTTAAGTTTCTTCTGAGGCTGACCGGTAGCTATGAGAACGGATTTTCCGGTAAAAGTCCGGGATGAGGTGGTGACTTCGAAAAAATCCACTTTCTCGACCGAGATAACCTCATCCTCCACAATTTCCACGCCAAGCCTAAGAGCCTGTTTTTCTCCTTCACGAAGCAGAAATTCTCCGCTTATCGCCTCCGAAAATCCAAAATAGTTCTCTATTTTGGAAGCTTTCTTAAGGGCGCTGTTGTTCAGACCTATTACAAGAGTTTTGAGATTTGCCCTTATTGTATACAATGAGGCTGACAGACCTGCAGGTCCCTTGCCTATGACTATCGCGTCATACATGTATTAATGTCCTCCTGCTCTCTCGTTAATATACCTTTCGGCCATTAATCCGGCAATAACTCCGTCGGCTGTTGCGGTGGCTATCTGTCTTATTTTCTTGTTCCTTACGTCCCCCGCGGCAAAAACTCCCGGTATATTTGTCCTCATGTCTTCGTCCGTAATTATATACCCTTGGTCGTTCAATTGTACCTTTCCCCTGAACATTTCTGTTCTGGGCTGCATTCCTATATAGACAAACAAACCGTCGGCTTCAATTTCGGTAAGCTCTCCCGTCTTCAGATTTTCAACGGTTACCGACCGGATAAAACCATCACCGTTGATCTTTCTGACCTCTGAATTCCATATTATGCTGATTGCAGGGTTTTTAAAAACTTCCTCCTGGGCGATTTTGGACGCCTGGAAATGATCGAACTGATGTACAATTGTGACGTGTTTTGCGTATCTTGTCAGGAATACAGCCTCTTCCACCGCCGAGTTGCCTCCCCCTACCACCACCAGGTTGGCATCCTGGTAAAGGGCTCCGTCACAGGCAGCGCAATAATGCACACCCCGGCCTCTGAACTCTTTTTCACCCTCAGCCGGAAGCTTTCTCGGTTCGGCTCCTGTTGCAATTATCAAAACCCTGGCATAGTAATCAGCATCCTCGGTTTCAACAAGTTTTTGTTCTCCGTCAAGTTCTATGTTCACTATTTTCTTCATATCTTCCACTATGGCACCGAAATCAAGGGCTTGTTTTTTCATGTTTTCCATAAGGTCAAGACCTCTCACCACACCGTTTGTCCCGGGATAATTTGCCACATGAAACGTGGTAGCCGCCTGCCCTCCTGTTATCCCTTCATCAAGAACAACGGTGAAAAGCTTGGCCCTGCCTGTATATATGGCTGATGACAGCCCTGCAGGCCCGCCTCCCAGTATCAGCACATCACAGTAAATTTTTTGACGCTGCCTGTTTATGCACCAGCCCCCTATAATCCCTTCAATGGCTTCTCTAAGCTCTTTCATGCTGATATAACCGTTCAATCGGGAGCATACTTCCACGCCGTCCCTGAAAAACAGTACTGTGGGACTGCTTTTGATATTAAGGCTTTCAGCCAGTTCCCTGTTATGTTGGCGGAATATCTTTACAAATTTCATATTGTCGCCGTACATTTCCGAGGCTCTTTTGAAAACAGGCTCAAAAACCGTACAATGAGGGCAGTCCTCGGAATAAAAATAAACCGCAACCGGCATGCTGCTTTTTAATACATCGTTTTCATATGTTTGACTGTTCGAGGATATGACGCTGTTTCTCATAAAAACCCTCCTGCTATAGTATTAATACCATATTTCAGGGGAAATATCCTTTTCTTATGTAATATTATACCCCCTGGCGGTATTTAGAAACATTTTTTTCATGAAAACGATATGCGTATGAACAACATTTGAGCCCTCCCTGGTAACATTTGCATACAGTGATGAGTATTATGTTAATACAAGACGATGGGGAGGGTCGGTATGAGCAGAGCAGATAACTGCCAGAACAACAGCGAACTGCTGTTTTTCATAATTGTTTTCCTGTTGCTGTTTTATGACAGCAGTGCAATTGACCGCTTAAGCGGAAAAACTTCAATAATCATTCATGATGGCGACAGTTCCATATTATTCTTCATTCTTGTCTTCCTGCTTCTCTTTTACTGATCTGACACATGCAGTGAAGACCTATCAAAATCATGCCGCAGTAGTTTTGCCTGCTGCGGCTTTACACAGCATCGGGCCCCATTGTTATCCTTAAGCGCTTGATGTATTTACGTAAGTATTTACGCAAGTTTTATACGATAATTTTTTGTTTTGATGTAACAATTTCCCATGCAGCTTCATATGATATAACGTAGATAAATGTACGGAGGTATTTATGGGTTTATTGGGAAGGTTCCTCAACAGCGAAAACGGAGAAATACTTTTCTTCATCCTGGTATACCTGCTGCTTTTCAATGGAAATATTTTCGGAAGGGGCCATGATCCGGAGACAGAAGATCACAGCATAATCCTCTTCTTCATCATACTGTTTCTCCTGTTGTTTTTCAACGGGGAAGAAGTTGATGAAGTTTGCTGATAACAGACTTCATACATAACACTTTTTGTACCTTCAAACAGATTTGACTGCAGACATTTTGCAGTCATTATTTTATTCCGACTACTGACATTGGGAAAGGGTGGATCACATGAGCAATTCGTTTAACAAGAAATTAACGGAAATTTTAGGAAAGATGGACGAAAAAGTTCTTCAGGCCAAGATCAATGCCGCACTGGACATGTTGAAGAAAGGCAATACCGAGGAACTTGCAAAAAAACTGAGCAAAGTGGATAAGGAAGAACTATTGAGCAAAATAAACGAGTTTGATTATTCCAAACTTCAGGGGCTTAACATCGATAAGGAAGAAATCAGGCGAAGAGTTGCAGAGGCCGATTTGAATAAGATATCTCAGCTTATTGGAGAACATGGTGATGAAATAATATCAAAGCTCAAAGACATACTTGACAAAATATAACAGTAAGCTTTCCGTAATCATTCTATTTATGAATACCCCGGCATATAATTAAGTGAGAACAGGTAGAAATCATATCTGCGGTTATGAAACCTGACTTGGAGGAATTGGCCATGAGCGATGACCTTAGCAATAAAATCAAACAGATTACAGATATATTGGGACAGGAAAACATGCAGGACAATCTGAAGGCATTGCTTTCCTTACTGGCAGGTACGGGCACAAACCAGGAACCTTCGCCAAATAAGTCCGAAATACCCGTTACAAGAGAAAAGCAGCCTGAGAGATATGAACAGGATGAAAATCTGGAAACCATGCAAAGATTGAAAAAACTGATGGATAGAGTATCAACCGTCCACGACCCCAGGATTAATTTACTGACCGCAATAAAACCCTTCTTAAACAGCACCCGGCAGAAGAAGCTCAACAACTGCATTAAAATTCTTCAGATGTCCAGCCTGGTAAGATATCTGGAAGAGAACGGCAAATAGGCCAGAGCGGGAGGAATTGGAATGCTATATAGAAGGTACCCTTACATAAACAGGCAGTACGTACACAATAAAACCATGGTTCCTACAACAGATATTTTTAATTCCGATCCGATGGTTGAACCTCAAAAGACCATAGATGATATACCCCTTCCAAATGAAGAGCCCCTGGAAACTCCAGGCAGACGTGACGTCAGGAGGGTCCATCCCGTCCCCTTTCTGAGTTTCTTCAAAAAACGTATCGGCATTGAGGAAATCCTTCTCATAGGGTTGCTCTTTTTATTGATTCAGGAAGGCATCAATGACGAATTTCTGATCATAATCCTGCTGTATTTATTGTTTACAGGAATTGAGTGAACTTGTTTACAGGAGCTGAATGAACGGGCGTTACATACGCCCTTATTTTTTTGTCCAAAAACAGGACAAACCTGCTTATTCTTTAAATCTGTGCATTTGGTAATCAGATGGCATTAAAAAAGGATGTTTACTTTTATAATAATTTGTTCTGTGAAGACACAAAATAACTATAAAAGAGGGGTGGTTTCATTTGAGCAAAAGAAGATTTGTCCTGGTGCTTATTGCCATAAGTTTTTCATCTTTTCTGGTCACTGCATACGCTTTCAAAGATGATATTGAAGCATTATATAACTATAATTCCAGTCGCACAACGTTGTCATACTATGGGTCAAGAGGAGAAGAAGTGAGAAATATACAAACAAGGCTTAAGAAATGGGGTTACTACGACGGTCCCATTGACGGAATCTACGGTTACAAGACATACAGGGCCGTCAGGTTGTTTCAGCAAAAGAACGGCCTGAAAGTAGACGGAATAGCAGGTCCCCAAACCCTGGCTGCCCTCGGTCTTCCCACAGGTACAGCTGCAGCAGCATCCGCAGGCGGAACATCAAATAAGGACCTGAACCTTCTTGCCCACCTGGTTTACGGAGAAGCGAGGGGTGAACCTTACGAAGGCCAGGTGGCGGTAGCTGCCGTGGTTTTAAATCGGGTCCGGGATCACAGATTCCCCAAAACCATAGCGGGAGTCATATACCAGCCCCGTGCATTCACCGCAGTAGACGACGGGCAGATAAACCTCACTCCCAATGAGACTGCGTACAGAGCAGCCAGAGATGCCCTTAACGGATGGGATCCTTCAAACGGTGCACTCTATTATTTCAACCCTGCTACCGCTACCAGCAAATGGATATGGTCAAGGCCGCAGATAAAAAGAATAGGAAAGCATATTTTCTGCAAGTAACATGATTCTACCTGAAGTAAATCAAATTTCTGAATCAGGCACGCTCGTCGGCCTTGTTCTTTCTTGCGGCGAGCTGCCTGAACAATGAAAACATGTATGTTATAAACACCGAAAAGAACAATGTCTCTAAAGCCCATTCAACTGCCAGCACTGCAAACTCGGCACTCTGGCTTTCTGCTGCACCCTTCCCCAATACTCCCTGGACAAACGTCATAAGAACCTCTATTACAACATATACCACATCAAATGCAAGGACTACCTTGACAATACGCCAAAAGTGAGCATCCGCAATATGTTTTCCGCTTGAAAGAGGTCTTTTCCTCTGGTTGATTGCCGCACAATACCAGAACATTACGTATATTCTGAAAAACATCAGGCTGAAAAAAATTACCCCTAAAGTCAAAATGTCTATGAAAGCTGCTGAAAACAACAGCTGAGGTTTATCCATCGATGCAGTCCTGGTTATAATTGCGGCAGGAATTGACGCAATCATAAGATATATCAGGAGGAATACTGCAACAAGCAGTACCCTGAAGGTTATCCATGCAATTTTGGTGAAATATTTTCTGACCCCGGCTGCAAATTCACCTCTATACTTGTTTTTATCATTAAGGGCATTGTTTATTATATTGAAATACCCTGAAAATAAAAAACCAAGTATAGCGGAAAGTATAAACAACAGGCTCAGCAACCCTGCCAGCCCTGCCATGACAATTCCCGGTTTGTTAAAATAGCCCGTAACCAATTGCAGGACTGATATCAGGCTTTCAAACACGTTACCTTCTCCCATGGTGCTTAGGCCGTGAATTATGGCAAAAACAGGTATCTGATAATTAATCACTGTAAAAATCAATACCACAAAACCAATGAAACAAACAACAGAAGGTCGTTTTATCAGAACTTTTATTGCATTTCCGAAAGCTTCCACGCGTTTGTACCTACCTTTTCTTTTCATTTGAGCCAGGTTAATTATAACACATTATAACTGCTCCCGCTACAAAATAGCCCTTATTCCTGTTGTTCCGGTTAATATTTTTTCTCCTTGCCATGTTCTTTCACACCATGGTTTGGAAAAAAACAAAGGTGGTATAATATTTAATAATTCCAGCATGAGCATGGACCAAACAAATATGTAAAACAGGAGTAAGGCCGGATGGATCATTTGGAACTGCTTAAAAACTTTGATTTCTTCTCTGAGCTCGAAGAATCACACCTTCACAAAATAGCTAAAATAGCCGTGCAGAAAAAATACAGAAAGAATGCCCTCATCTTCATGGAAGGAGATCCGGGTGAGTGTTTTTATTTCATACTTTCCGGCAAAGTAAAGGTCTTCAGAACTTATGAGGACGGAAAGGAACATATAATCCACATATTCGGAAAGGGAGATGTATTCGGAGAAGCCACCCTTTTTTCAAATGTCCCATATCCGGCATCGACCTCTGCATACGAGGATGTAGTTCTTTTCGCCATAAAAAACAAAGACATGGAAGAGCTTGTAACACAAAACCCTGATCTGGCCCTGAAGCTCCTGGTAATATTCGCTAAGAAACTAGTATTTGCCCAGCAAAAAATACGCGATCTAACCTTTAATGACGTGTTTTCACGCACTGCTTCGCAGCTTCTCAAGCTTGCCCATGACTACGGCAGGCAAAGCACCAAAGGCATTCTTATAGATGTACAGCTTCCCCGCCAGGAACTGGCCGAAATGGTGGGTACCACGAGGGAAACCATTTCAAGGGTTATAAGCAGGTTTAAAAAGGAAAAGTCCATCACCGAGGAAAATGACAGAATATTAATATTAAATACCGAAAAATTAAAGGAATGGATTTAAAAGAACCGGGACATTTCTCAAAGTATTGGGACACTTCTCCGGAAGCGGAAGGAGGATACTTCTCTGGGAGAGGAAAGGGTACACTTCTCTGTAAGAGGAAAGGGGATACTTCTCTACTTCGAAGATTTGCTTCGTCACTTGAGAAGTATCCCCACACCTTAGCCTTGAGAAGTGTTCCAACACCTCAGCTTTGAGAAGTGTGCTCATACATTAGCTTTTGAAGTGTTCCTTCACATTAATTATTTATTCCTGCTTTTGTTCTTATCCTGATTGTTTTTTGCTCTTTCATACTCCAGCATATCGCTGAACTCTTCGTATGTGTTTTCTCCAAGCTTGTCATTATCAATACCGGGCTGTACATTTGAATTATTTTTCTTGTTTGCCTTCTTATCCTTACTCATCGATTTCACCTCCTAGCTGGGGTCGTTTTCGTCCAGGAATACTCTTATCACCCTGGTGCTTTCTCCCCTTCTTATTTCTTCTTCAGAAGCATCCTCCCCGAATCTTTGGTCATCAAATCCCGGTGCAACCCTAGGGGTTTTCTTTTCCTTTTTTCTGTGCTTCCTTTCCCCCATATTTTGTCCTCCTGATTATTTTTTATAAAAGAATGTCAGAAAGGACAGCAATGCAAGCTGTCCTTTCATGACCATTACTTTTCATGTCCCTGCTCTGTCAGGTTTTACCTTCCTATAAACATCTGTACAAATATTTTACCGTATGTGGGGCTGGGAGCTATTCCAAATCCGCAATAATTGAAGTTACCGTTCAATATGTTCTTTCTGTGGCCTTCTGAATTCATCCATGCCCTGAAGGCTCCTTCCACCGTCTGGTTACCGGCGATGTTCTCTCCGGCAGTCCTGAAGCTGATGCCAAACTGCCTCATCATGTCAAAAGGCGATCCGTACGTGGGCGAGTTATGGGCAAAGTAGTTGTTTTCCACCATATCCTGTGCTTTGAGCTGGGCAACTTTCATAAGCTCCATATCAAACTGCAGGGGTCCTACTCCTGCATCAGCCCTTGCCTTGTTTACAAGTTCCAGCAACTTCTGTGCTTCCGCAGACACTCCTGTAGGACTCGGTACCGGAGACGGACTTGTTGCCGGAGGCGGAGTGGTTACCGGGGTAGATGTAGGTGTAGTAACCGGTGGAGGTGTAGTCTTGGCAGGCGCAGGTGTTTTCTGTGCCGGAGGCGTCGTCTTCGCGGGTGCCGGTGTCTTATTGGCCGGAGCTTGCGGCACTGAAACCTGTTTTATATATTGTGCTGAAACTGCACCAACACATCCGGTTGCAGGCTCATAAATTGCATACCAGTCACCAAGCTTCCCAAACACCTTTACCGTCTGGCCTTTTTTCAACACGCATATCACAGGAAACTTTGTAGCGGGACCTTGCCTTACGTTCAGGGCATTAGCCGTAACAACTGCATCGACAAAATTGACTCTTTGAAAGAAAGGCGCTGCCTCAACCTTTTGAGAGTCAATAGCCGAAAAACTAATGAGCGAAGTGATGACTATGGTCATCACTGTCAGAATCGCAATCTTTTTCCTCATAAAATCCCTCCAGATAGACTTTTAAGTTAAAACATGTAAGTAGTTTAGTTATAGTATTAACATTATTTTTCGATTTATTTACATTGCCTCGCTATAAAAAGGAATTATTTTAAAAAAGCTCCGGGTCTGATCCCGAAGCTTTTCAGGAAATCATTTCGAAACTTTTCAGTTAAAATTTGGGGTACTTCTATGCTTTTCGCGTGGAGGGATTTCTTTTGCCACATAAATTGTGGAGAAACTTTTTTCATGTAGCATTATTCAATTGATAAATACCGGTACCCTTTCCCTTTAAATACTAGTATGCTTTACCCCAGTAGACCATGTGAGCTGCCTGTCTGCCACAGCATACGCATTTGTCGGACAGATGCTCCTGTTCAAACGGGATACACCTTGCCGTAGCACCGGTCTTTTCCTTGATGAGATCCTCGCATGCCCTGTCCCCGCACCACATAGCTTTTATGAAGCCCGGAGTGGCTTCAAGAATCCCCTGGAACTCCTCCAGTGTCAAAGCCGTAAAAATCTTGCTGTCTCTCATCTTCTTAGCCTTTTCAAAGAGGCCGGCCTGTACTTCTTCCAAAACCTGAGGTACCCTGGTCTCCAGCTCGTCCATGCTGACGGTAATCTTTTCCCTGTTGTCCCTGCGCACCAATACCACCTGGTTCTTTTCAATATCCCTGGGGCCGACTTCAAGGCGCAGAGGTACTCCTCTCATCTCATATTCGCTGAACTTCCAGCCCGGCATTCTGTCGCTGTCATCAATACTTACCCTTGCCACCCTGGATAATCTTTGCCTGATTTCATGAGCTTTTTCAAGAACACCTTCCTTATGCTGGGATACGGGTATTATCACCAACTGCACGGGAGCGATTTCAGGAGGAAGTACCAGACCGCTGTCGTCACCATGTACCATGATAATGGCCCCGATGATACGCGTTGACATTCCCCAGGAAGTCTGATGGACATACTGAAGCTGGTTGTTGCGGTCAGTGTACTGAATGCCGAAAGCTCTTGCAAATCCGTCCCCAAAATTGTGTGATGTAGCCGACTGCAGCGCTTTTCCGTCGTGCATCATACTTTCGATGGTGTAAGTCTCCTTAGCACCTGCAAATTTCTCCTTGTCGGTCTTGCGCCCCTTTATAACCGGAATGGCAAGGACTTTCTCGCAGAATTCAGCATAAACGTTAAGCATGCGTATGGTCTCTTCCTGGGCTTCCTCTGCCGTTGCATGGGCTGTATGACCTTCCTGCCACAAAAATTCCATGGTCCTTAAGAAAGGCCTGGTGGTTTTCTCCCAGCGCACCACAGAACACCACTGATTGTAAAGCTTGGGGAGATCCCTGTAAGATTGAATCACATTTTTATAGTGATCGCAAAACAGGGTCTCCGATGTAGGACGTACGCACAGTCTTTCTGCCAGTTTCTCATTGCCTCCGTGGGTAACCCACGCCACTTCCGGTGCAAATCCCTCTACATGGTCCTTTTCCTTCTGCAACAAGCTTTCAGGTATGAACAGGGGCATGTACACATTTTCATGTCCCGTTTCCTTAAACCTGGCATCAAGTTTTTTCTGAATGTTCTCCCATATGGCATACCCGTATGGCTTTATTATCATACATCCCCTTACACTTGAATAATCTACAAGGTCAGCTTTTTTAATCACATCGGTATACCATTGGGCAAAATCTACATCCATGGGGGTTATTTCTTCCACAAACCTCTTTTCCTGTGCCATATTTTCACTCCTTACGATTTTAATACTGATAAGGTTTTAATATTTAAAGCTTTTATATTTATTTAAACAAACTCCTTATAACAAAAATCCGTCCCTGCAGCAGGGACGGATTTATCTCTCCGCGGTACCACCCAAATTGGCAAAAGCCCGACTTTACCAGCCTTTATCGGAGCTGAACCGGCAACTTCATCAGCTGCTTCTCAGGGGTGGGAAGAAAAGCCTGTGCCCAGGGTCCTCGCACCAAAATGAACCCATTCTCTTAGGGCCGGTCTTTTCGCAGTCCCGTCATCGACTTTACGTATAT
>JAMNYG010000078.1 GCA_023622945.1 Bacillota bacterium
TGTGCAGTCATCTGAGCTTTCATGGCTTCCATTACTGCACTCCGTATCTTTTGGTTAACCTCATCCACTTTCTCCTGGCTGAGCACTACATGGATGCTGCTTTCCACCAATCCTGATGCAGAAACCGAAGCAACTCCTTCTACGCTTTCAATTTCCGGTATGATCTTTTGCTCTATGTAGTGGGACGATTCCCGGATGTCCTGCCCTTTCACCGCTGCCGAAAGCACCATTATGGGCATCATTTCGGGATTCAGCTTCAATATAATGGGAGTGCCCACCTCTTCGGGCATATATGCCTTTATCATATCAAGACTTTCTCTCATTTCTATTACTGCAGTGTCCATATTGGCCGTCTCCACAAATTCCAGAATAACAAGGGAGATGTTTTCCCGTGAGACGGAACTCACATTTTTTATGTTGCTTATAGAGGCCATGGCCTGTTCAATGGGCCTGGTGACAGCCATTTCAACCTGCTCAGGGCTGGCCCCTGCATACGAAGTATACACCACGGCATACGGAAGATTCATGCTTGGTAAAAGGTCGGTGGTCATATTCATAACCGATACCGCCCCTAATATGCCTATCAATACGATTGCAACAATCACGGTATAGGGTCTTTTTACGCTGAATAGTGCAAGCACCTGTGAATCACTCCTTATACAAGAATAAAATTGGTTTTCTAATATCCATTACGTTTATCAATTTGTGCTATATCTTCTGTTGCATGTAATGCTTTGGTTGTCTTTTGCTTTTCTGCTGTCCGTTACGGTTTATGTTATGCCTCTCGCGTTTCATCAATACCGACTTATGAAAAAATCTGTCCCTTTCTCATTGCGAAAGCCTTTCCCTTTCTTAGATGTTATCCGATTTTTATGTGTTTTTTTGATGCCTTTTAATGGTCATCCAGTATTGAATTGAACTTCTCAAGCCCCTTGACAATGTCTTCGATATCCTTTTCGGTTGCCTTGCTGAATAACTCCATCAATGATTGGTCCATCCTTTTTTCAAACCCGCTGGCAAATCGCTTAGAAGTTTCGGTTATGTAGACTTCCACCACTCTCCTGTCACTTTTGATGCGCTTCCTTTTCACAAGATCCATGTTTTCAAGCCTGTCGATTATTCCGGATGTGGTGCTGTTGGAAAGACCCATCTTCTGGCTTATATCGCTGATTCTCATACTTCCGTTTTCCATGAGCAGGATGAGAACTGAAGCCTGTGTAAAAGTGAGGTTATATTCATTGAAGTTCAGCCTGATCTTCCTTGCAAGCTTTGTATTGATCTGTTTCAGCAAATCGGCAATACGCTTAGGTACAGCCTCGTTCACCTTCTCACCCCCTGCCTTCGGATTGTTCGCATACAAATATTTTGTATACGAACAATCTGTAATATACAACCAAAAGGTCGATAAGTCAACGATTCCGACACATAATTAACAATTTATTTACTTTTTCACGATTTGAAATTGTACTCCCCAAATAGTAAAATTAGTATTGTTGTTGTTCATTGCATTGTACATGGGAAAGAAGGTAATAAGTTTGCTGAGATCGTTTATTGAAAGTAAAATTGCAAATGTTAAGGCAAGCATGTCAGACGGTTCATGGCAAAGAATCCTGTCAATTACCTGGCCGGCATTCATTGAGCTGGTTCTGTCAACCCTTTTCGGCATGGTGGACATGGTAATGGTAGGGCGGTTAAGATCTGCAGCAATAACGGCTGTCGGACTTACTAACCAGCCTTTTTTGCTTTTATTGGCCATTTTTGCCGCCGCCAACGTCGGTACCACTACCCTTGTTGCATGGAACATTGGAGCAAAGGACAAGGAAAGGGCCGTCTATGTAACAAGGCAGACGCTGGTAATAAACTTTGTGCTGGGAATTGTCATGAGCCTGGTAGGAATTGTTTTTGCACGCCGTACCATGTTGTTTATGGGAGCGGGACCTGATGTAATTGATGATGCCACCGCCTACTTTCAAATCGTCTCGGCAGGATTGGTGTTTCAGGCCGTTTCAATGGGCATAACCGCTGCCTTGAGAGGAGCGGGAGAAACAAGATGGCCCATGTACTATAATTTGGGCAGCAACTTTTTTAATGTGTTCGGCAATTATGTCCTCATATTCGGTAAATTCGGTTTTCCCAGATGGGAACTTACAGGCGCTGCAGTTTCAACCACATTTTCAAGGTTTCTTGCCTGTTCAGTGGGAATATACTTGCTGTTTTTCTCCAAAAGATCCATGCTGTCAACCTCTCTCAGGGGAAGATATTTGCCTGATCCGGCAATAATCAAAAGGATTTTCTCAATTGGTATACCGTCTGCCCTGGAACAGTTTGTGCTGCGCACCGGCCTTATGTTGTTCGCACGCACGGTGTCAGGTCTTGGCACCGATCAATTTGCGGCTCATCAAATAGGGCTTAATATCTCCGGCCTGACATTCTCGCCCAGCATGGCCTTTGGAGTTGCAGCTACAACGCTTGTAGGTCAAAGCCTCGGAGCAGACGAACCTGAAACCGCCGAAAAGCATGCCAATACCGTACATCACATGGCTCTTGCGGTTTCAGCAATAATGGGGATGGTTTTCCTTCTGTTTTCCCATCCCATGGCGCGGATATATACAAATGACCTGGCTGTTGCTGCGGCTGCCGGGACAGTGCTTAAGCTTCTTGCCCTCGCCCAGCCCGGTCAGTCTACGCAGCTTTCCCTTGCAGGCGCACTGAGAGGCGCAGGGGACACAATGTATCCCCTGTATGCGTCCGCATTTGGTATCTGGATTTTCCGGGTTGTGGTTGCCTATATCTTTGTTGAAATCTTTCACTGGGGGCTCATAGGCGCATGGCTTTCACTCCTCCTCGACCAATATACAAGAGCTGCCGTTGTTTATTTCAGATTCCGTTCAGGCAAATGGAAATACATGAGGTCCCGCACCAGGGAAGCCAAGAAGACAGAGGAAACTTACGCCTAAATAAAAGTTACGGGGAATTTTCATGAACTTCAGTGTTTATATTGTTGGAAATAAAATCGAAAGATTCTGTACTGATGCTATAAATGAGTATAAAAAGCGATTGTCACGGTATTGCAAAATAGAGGTTACTCATGTAAAAAAGCCGGATAAGCTTTCAAAAAAGCTTTCCGGCAAGACGCATATTATCATGATTTCTCCAACAGGGCAGCAAATCTCTTCCGAAGAATTTGCCCACAAAATAAATCACCTTGGAATTACGGGAACCTCCGATGTGGCAGTTATTTGCATGACAAGTGTGACAGGGGGACGGGGGAAGTGTCACATTGGGGATGTGACACTTCCCCCGTC
>JAMNYG010000017.1 GCA_023622945.1 Bacillota bacterium
AAGGGAACGGTTTTAAACGGGGCTTTTGCAAAATAGCTAATTAAGCTATTGGGCAGGAGCCCCTTTATAGTTATTAAGTATATAAGATTTTCTACCTATACTTTTTCCTGGCCGATATAATTTTAGCTGAAAAGAAATTGTTCTCATAACATAATATGCTGTGCCATTGATGGAAAAAAATAAAAGCTGCATCATATGCAATAAAATTTGCGTTTTGAGCATTAATATAATGAACAGGAGGAAAAGCTATGTTGTTATTACCGCTTTTCTTTGTCCAAAATCAACCGATATCTTTTGTCCACAGATTACCGGAATTGCTGCCGGCTGAGAGCTTTTGTTGTTCTCAGCCGGCATTCTTTTTTCTTACAAGATACTGGTGTTGTAAATTCTATGAAAACTCACATTCAAGAACCAGCTTTACGGCATGGTCATCAATGATTCGCTTTTTTGTTTGGCTTCCATACAGCAGTAGGCTTGTACATACTTTATCTATTACCCTGGCTGTTCCTGCACTATACTGATGTATTACATCAATGGCTGCGTCGCTAAATATTTCACTGTTGCATCCGGCATATTTCATCTGATGTCGGATATAGGCTCCGGTCTGAGCTCGGTCATAATGGTTTATGACACTTTGTATATCGATTCTCTGACGTATTGCTGCATATGCCTGTAGCTGCAGCTTCTGCCACAATTCTGTCTGTCCTGTCAGTATTAATCCCATGGGACTGACGGAATCCAGCTTCATATTTAACAGAAAACGTATCTCCTCAAGCATTTCCCGGCTTAGCAGATGGCATTCATCACACACACATACCGGCTGTATTCCATGAACTGCTTTCATTATTTCGATTTCTGCATGCAGTTGCCTCTTGGCATCTCCCCGGTTATATTTTGCCTGAAAGCCCATCTGCTCTAACAGAATACGATAGAAGTTTCTTGGCGTTAGCTTTGAATCTGATATATACAAAAACTTATACTTGTTTTTGTCCAGATCATTGCTGAATTTACGAAGTATTGTTGTCTTTCCTGTCCCGCAATCACCTGTCACTACGGCAAAGAGCTGCCTTTGTGCCACATAGTTTAGCCTGTTCAGAATTTCTGTATGCTCAGGTGTCATATATAGGTAATCGGTAGGAATGCTTCTTGAAAAGGGAGTTGCTTTAAGCTCATAAAACGACTCATACATTGCCTTCACCTCCGGATACTGTACCTGGTTTCAGGTCTGTGTATGATATCGCTGTCTTCCGTATCGTCTGACGAGCCTTGTTCTTTAATTCTGCCGCTCTTAGCAGTCTGGATTCCTTTGCATCAACTGCCTCCAGATGCTCCGGCAGTTTCGGCCTTTCTCCGGAGTGGCTTCCAATAATTAATGGCCTGGCACTACATGTTGGCATCCCTTTACATTCTATTGTTACTTTTGATATATCTGCAGCATCATAGATTACGTCTACCTCTTTATGGATCATGTGAAGACCAAGCTCCACTTCGTATTTTTGTCCCATAAAGCTGATACATCCGCTTTTGTCTACCTTTCTTGTCTCACAGGCCAGAAATGCATCTGCTATATCCTCGCTGGACAGCATCCTTAATTCATGACGGTCAGACCAGTATGCTTCATAGGGTGTTTTTCCGTCCAATGCACTATGTTCCTTATGAAGGTAGCATTCCTCCATCCATACCTGATATAGCCGGTTAAGCTCATCCAGACTTTTTGGTTTAGCAAGCTGGGCTTCCCTCAGGAATGAATCAACTGTCTGATTATACCTCTCTTGCTTGCCTTTCCCCTCAGGTGAGTACGGTCGTGCATACAAAAGCCTTATTCCAAGCTTCCCGCAGGCCCTCTGCATCCAATTGGTTCTGAATTGCTTGCCATTATCAAAGTATACCGAATCAGGAGCTCCATACTTCATTAAGGCCTTTCTGAAGCAGTCCTGCACAATCCTTTGATCCAGAGTAGGATAGAACTCCGAATGCAGAATATACCTGGTACAGTCATCCATAAAGCATACCATATAGGTTGGTTGACCATTTACGTAAATCCCATATTTTATATCGCTTTGCCACAGATAATTTCGCCACGGCTTCTGAAACCGTCTGGCTCCTGTTACACTGCTTACATAGGTGCGCATCTGACGGCTTGAATACCCTCGGTAACTTAACTGGTCCTGCAGTGTACTTCTTTTTAAGAAGCCCGGCTCCACCTTGCCTTCCCATTCAAGTATCCGAATTATCTCTGTTATACTCCTTTTAGGCACCTCTCTCCTGAGGGCAATGGCTTCCTGTATTACATCTTCAGGAATAACGGAGTTACCTCCACGGCCAGGATTCTTTGGTTTCAAGCCCTCAAAGCCGTTGCTCTTATAGGCATTCAGGTATCTGCGGATGGTTCGTTCTGATAATCCTGTCTGAATGCAGAGCTCTTCCTTTAATTGTTGCAGCTTATCCTTATCCAGTGTGCTGTCTATAAGTGGTGCTATTATCTTCAGTCTGTTTGCTGCGATTTCCTCGCTTCTTTTGTTATCCATGCGGTTTCTCCTCCCTTATATTCTGATACCGCTATCCTATCAGACCTTTGGGAGGTAATCTATGCAAAACGGGTATGTAACCACCGACCGGAATTTACAAAAAATCGGACAAGCTTTTTCAGCCAGCCGGTAATACCTGAGTTATTCTCAAGAGATTTTATTAAGAAATCAACATCATTGCATAACTCTATATCTCGATTGTAAATAAGCCGGAGGGATGTCAGTGTATTCTTAATGTATTCACTGAGCAGAAAAAACCAGATTTTTATGCGGGTCGCTGTACTGTGTTCACATGGATAGGTATCTTTTCCAACATGAGAAGATGAAACGATTAGCTCTATTGCCTCTGAACTATATCTTTTATAAGGAACTATGATGTCCGGCAGTTCATGATGTACCCGTCCACATCCTTGGCAACGCAGCCTTCGGATAATTAAAGCCTTCTTTTCGCCGCTGTATTCTATTACTCCACGGCTACGGCTCCCTATCACTTTTAATTGTCCTTCACAATTAGGACAGTAGACGGTTTCTCTGCTCCTGACATAAAAAAAATCAGGATTGGTCTTGTTATCTAATTGATATTTATGTATAATGATCATCGTATAGTGATCATTGAATGACATCCCTGATACTGTGCTGGTGACACAATATCAATAATGGGATGTCATTTTCCTTTCTGTTTTTATGGACATTATACTCGTCATTTCACGGACAGGCAAGTACGGTAGCTTTTGGAATAATTGACCCGGTAAAAACACTAAAGCAACCATGTCCACAATCCCGTCTGCAATTAATTTTTCCGCTTCTTCCGGATTCATAATGGCTCCCACAACAGACACCAGAATATGTACATTTTCTTTTACTATTTTAGCATATTTTACATTAAGCATGTGTTCAGTAAAATTGGTAGTTGCCATATATACATTGGCCTCATGCTCAATATCCAGCCCGCAGGATATTTGAACCATATCAATATATTCCTGGGCCGCCTGTATAAAGGTTAA
>JAMNYG010000105.1 GCA_023622945.1 Bacillota bacterium
CTGTTTTTCTTTAAGAACTTTTTTTTCATAATAGACCAATATCCTGTCGAGCCTTTTGCTGTAGCGTTGCACCTCTTCATTCATCAGATCGTAGTCGTTGGCTTCGATGAGGTCATTCAAACGGAAATACATTTTTGTAATTAATGAATAGATAAAATCTTTGGACAAGTTGTCTACACCCCTTTTTATGATGCGTTGGAGGAGATTCGACTGGTTACCATAAAATAATTATAACAATAATTGGAAATTATTGCAATAAAATAATAAATAAAATCAAATATTGTCATTATAAAGTAATATTTCTAGTATTGACATATAGTGGTTTTAATGTATTTAAATTGGTGTTTGATAACATTTTCTAAAATGATATAATGAATATGATTCCTCGGAACGAAATACTAACGGGGGTGTATTTGTGGGTAAAAAGATACTTATTGTTGATGATGAGAAAAACATTGTCGACATTGTAAAGTTCAATCTCAAAAAAGAGGGTTTTGACACTCTAGAAGCTTATGACGGCGAAGAGGCTATAAGTGTGGCCCTGGAGGAAAACCCTGACCTGATTCTGCTTGATGTAATGCTGCCCAAACTGGATGGGTTTGAAGTGTGCCGCAGGTTGAGGGAATCCATTTCCACGCCTATTCTTATGCTGACGGCAAAAGTTGAAGAAGTAGATAAAGTACTGGGACTGGAATTAGGGGCTGACGATTACATAACCAAACCATTCAGCACGCGCGAGCTTATGGCAAGGGTCAAGGCAAATCTGAGAAGGCATTCTATAGAAAACTCCGATAAAAGTTACAGTAATGTTATAGAGTGCGGGGATCTTCGAATAGATCTCGACAGATATGAAGTAAGCAGGAACGGAGAGGTAATAGACCTTACATTGAGGGAGTTTGAGCTTCTGAAGTTTCTTGCAAGCCAGGCAGGGCAGGTATTTACCCGTGAAGTTTTGCTCCAGAAGGTATGGGGTTATGAATATTACGGAGATGTTCGGACCGTAGATGTTACCATAAGAAGGCTCAGGGAAAAGATAGAAAAGGATCCTTCAAATCATCAGTACGTGTTGACAAAAAGAGGCGTAGGTTACTACTTTAACAATAAACTTGCCTGAAATCCAGAGGAGTATTTATGTTTTCGTTCTTGAAAAGTCTTCAGTGGAGACTTGTCTTTATCTTTATTACCATGATTATCGTCCTTATGTCGGTGGTATACGTCATATTGAACCGGCAGGTTGAATCCTGGTACTATGACAGGTTTAAAAGCAGCATTGAAAGAGGACTGAGACAGGAATGGGACATCAGTGAAAATCCTACGCAGGAAGAGCTGCTGGACTATCTGAAGGAACAGAACTACGCAAAGGTGCTGTTTTTGATTTCTGATGAAAAGCCGTATACCATATACAATTATGTTACTCATGAAGTCATTTATACTTCCGACATAAGGTACGATATAACCGATGAACAGCAAAAATCAAGGCTGAGGTCCGAAATCGAAAGCTCACCCAATACAATTGCCGCAAGGGTAAATCAAATTGACGGTATCGGCGGAGAAAAAAACCTGGTGCGCTTAAACGACACAGCCTTTTTTGACTTTGCCGTCAGAAAAGGAGACTTTATCCTGTACTTTCGCAACTACAGGGATGAATGGCTTTCCATAATCAGAAATTTCAATGACATAATAATAAGCAGCGTTTTCTTTGCCAGCATCGCATCGCTTATAATAGGGTATATGCTTTCCAAAACCATAACCGTACCCATTGAAAACCTTATGAGAAAGGCTGAGAGAATTGCATCGGGAAACTTTGACCAGATGCTTCCGGTAAAATCTGAGGATGAAATAGGAAAGCTTACCAGGACTTTTAACTACATGGCTTCGGAGCTTAAAAAGACTCTGACCGAAATTTCCAGTGAAAAGAGTAAAATTGAGACAATTTTAAACTGCATGACCGATGGAGTAATAGCTTTTGACATTTCGGGCAAAATAATTCATATAAACCCTGCGGCAAAAAGAATATTGGGCCAGAAAGAATATTCCAAAAGTTTCAACGAATTTTCAAAGGAGTACCGCCTCGGAGTGCTTCTTGAAGACTTTTTGTACCTTGATTCTGCCACAGGTAAGGAATGCGACATAAGCGTAGACGATAAATACCTGAGGGTATACTTTGAGGTATTTACCGATGAAAATAAAAAGCCCGAAGGAATAATAGTGGTAATCCATGATATTACCGAACAGGAGAGGCTTGACAAAATGAGGCGGGAATTTGTAGCCAATGTATCCCATGAGCTCAGGACGCCCCTTACTTCCATTAAGAGCTACTCAGAAACATTGCTGGATGGTGCATTGGATGACAGGGAGACCGCAGAGAATTTTCTCAAGGTAATAGATTCCGAGGCTGAAAGGATGACGAGGTTGGTCAAGGATCTCCTGCAGTTGTCCAGCCTTGATAACAAGCAACTTACCTGGGATATCAGGCAATTTTCCTTTGTTGAGCTGGTAAAAGGCTGCATTGAAAAGATGAAGTTTGAGGCCCTTAACAAGTCACAGGAGCTTGAATGCTATGTAATTGGAGAACTGCCGGTGATAAAAGCCGACAGGGATAAGATAGAGCAGGTGGTACTTAATATTTTGAGCAACGCCATAAAGTATACCCCTGAAAAGGGGAAAATAACCGTCTACATGGGCAGGATATACCGGGAAGTATATGTGAAAGTGGTGGACACGGGTATAGGTATTCCAAAGGAGGATATCTCAAGGATATGTGAAAGATTTTACAGGGTGGATAAGGCCAGATCAAGGGAAATGGGAGGAACCGGCCTTGGCCTGTCCATAGTAAAAGAGATTGTAGAAGCCCATGGAGGTTCTATTTTAATAAACAGTGAACTGGGAAAGGGCACTGAGGTAACGGTCAAGCTACCAATTGAGGTGGAGGTTTGATGATGTAATTTATTCTTAAAAGCCCTGTAATGAACCTGTAATGGAATTGTAACAGGAGATAATGTATAATTAGTTTAGAAAAATGGGTATTTTATATAACTATGTATAGATGCCTGCGATTATTCCGCTATTGAGGTGTATTGACTATGGGCTCGAATAAGAAACTGATCTCGGCTTTGGTTTTTATACTTGTGTTTTCGCTTATGACGGTAGTATCAGCTGCCTGGTCAGGAAATACCATATATCCTGCTGATGTTGAGGAGACTCCTGACATTGTATTTTTTGAAATAAGCCGTCCTTTGACTGTGGATTCTACAACAAGCAAGTATTT
>JAMNYG010000091.1 GCA_023622945.1 Bacillota bacterium
CTTTTTCTTTTTTTCCTCGTTAAGTTCCTGGGTCCGAATGCGCGCAATCTCTTTAAAATGTGCTATTGGATCTTCGTAACGATCAAGATATTCATCCAAATAGCCCAAATTCTCAACTAGCTTATGTTTGACTTTTTTGGTTACAGGGTCACGATAACCTTCAACAAAACTTAAATTAATTCTGCCGTTTTTCAGTTTGGTAACTTTCAAAAACATCCAACAGCACCTCCTGATAGTAATCAATTATATTATATCACATTCCACTACATTAGACAACATAAAAAAGAAAATAATTTGACATAAAAAAAGCGCCAAATTGGCGTTATTTAGGGCATTTATGCAATTTAAATTGAAAGATTAACTGTTAAACTAGGGATATACCTGCGGATTTAAATATATAATATAATATAATATAATATAGTTAATATTGATTATACAAGATTTTAAGATTTTTGACAAAACAGGGGTGGATACCATGAACAAACGCATTTTATCATATATACTTTTAATAGCAATGGTGAGCACAATGACTTATACAAATCCAAAAGCGAAAGGCGTCAGTACAATACTGGTTTTTGACAATTACGAAGACAGCGATATAACAAACGGATATGTAAATAAAATAAGGAACTCATCCGCTTCGTACATATCAGCCAACAGCAACATTGAAGTTTTCACAAAATCTCCCCTTTCAGGGACGAAGTCGCTAAAAATAAAAAACTGCGATATGAGATGGTGGAGTCTGATTATAGAAGAGCCTGAGATATACTACAGTTTCCAGATTCGTATTGATGAGAATTATAACAACCCCCTTCTCTTCCAGATATATACGCAGCATTTGACGATTCCCAATGCCAACGATACGATTCTTTCAATTATTCCGGAGAACGGTCATGCTGTCCTGAAGGATCATGATGCAAACACAGTTTTTGAATTCGAAAAAAACAAGGTGTATGATATTTCCATAAGTATTATCCGCGGGGAAAGCAAATATGCATTATCAGTCAATGACAGGAAAGTCGGTTCCTGCGATTTCTTTATTCCGATTTACAGAATAACGGGAATGAGATTCCTGGTAACAAACAATACCTCAGACTCATATATATGTTTTGATAAGTTTACTCTTAAGACGAGCGGTTCCAGATATCCCCAGCCCTATTCATATCAGGAAACCGGACCTTTACCCGATGTAACATTGCCTAAAATTAAAAAAGATAAAAACATTTCCCTTTACATAAATACTGTGAAATTAAATCTGGATAAATCACCGGTTGAAAAAAACAATACTCTTTACCTTCCGTTGGAAAGAGTGATGGAATGTGCCGGGTTTGATGTTAAAACAAGTAAAAGCAAAATAATAATAAAAAACGATAAAATAAGCGCGGAAATCAATAACGGGACCCTAACATTAAACAATAAAACAGTAAAATTAAATAATCCGGTAATCAGGCACAAGGGTGTGTATATGGCTTCTCTGCAGCTTTTTCACGAGGTGTTAAACTGCAAAATCTGGTGGGACGAGGCTGAAAAGACGGTTGTGTTTACGACAGGGAAGTACAAGAATGATGACATTCTCAGGATTATCAACAACAAGTTTTATATGAACGGAGAACCCTATTACGAAATAAGCTTCAACAAGTTCGACCTGTGCATGCAGATTGCAGCGGATTATTACTATGACAGCAGTTATCCCACTGCCGAGTTTACCTATGCCGCTGCAGAAAGCGCCCTTAAACAGCTGAATGAACTCGGTTTCAAGTCAATCCGTATTTTTGCCAGGAACAATCTCAGAAACGATATAATGTACTCCCGGGAGGACAGGGAAAAGTACTATGAAATGATGGACAAATTGTTTGATCAGTGTGACAGGTATGACATAAAGATTGTTCTTTGTCTTGAACTGATTGACAATATGTTTGTAAAAAAGAAATATGTCGACAAGGTTGGCTGGGTAAGTGACGATGAAACCCTGTATGATTTGATTAACGACAGAGACAGCGTATCAAGGCAGAATCTCTACAAGTATCTTGATGAATTCATAGGCAGGTACAAAGACAGGAAAACCATTTTGATGTGGGAAATCTTAAATGAAGGAAATCTTCACGCGGATGTTGGCGCGTCAATCAGAAGAGTTACATACTCCCTTCTGCAGCTGAGTGAGTTTTATACGGATGTAACAGAGAAGATACATGACATTGATCCGGAAAGACTTGTTACGGGAGGCGATTCTGCTTTAAGAACCGCCCAGTGGAACCTTTTTAAAGGAGTGATGGAAGGCGATTTATCATCCAACTGGACCATTGATACCCTTGAAGAAAGACTTAAGGCTCTGTATCTTCTGCATAAGGGTGTTGATGTCTTAAGTACTCATACTTACGATATAGATTCATCATCCGATTTTGACCTCTATTACAAAGACGCAACAAATAATACTGTAAATAACGGTTATAAAATTTTGATGGAAGAGGCAAAGAGAATAGGCAAAGTTCTGTATAACGGAGAATGCGCAGGATGTGTCGGTGCTTCGTGGAACTCGGATCCTTCGTCACCTGGATTTATCGAGGGACGCATCAAATACTTGGAGCTTATTATAGACGCGGGAGTTCAGTTAACCCATTGGTGGACCTTCCGTTCCGACAGGCAGGGTTTTAATGACGGTGATACCTGGCGGAATGACAACAGCCCCTTGCTTGACGCAATTGTAAAAGCAAACAAGGAACTGCAAAGAAGATACAAGGTTAACAGGGCAGAAAATGCCAATACCCGTCTTGTTTGGGAGGATTACTATTTTTCCGTCATTGATGAAGACAAGGTTGTACCCGGAAATCCTATAAACTCTGACAACAATCTTAAAGTTATATGTTTTGCTTTAATCCCAATCCTGCTGATTGCCGTTGCCGGAGGGATTTTCCTTGTAATAAGGAAAAAGAAAATTTCAGGCATCAAGGTATAAATAAAGAAAAAATTCATTGATAGTGAACATTGTAACATGTATCCGGCAGCTCAAATCCTACTACGCATCCCTCCCACTTTTTGCCATTTTTCCCAGGCACCTTTTTATGGTTTCCCGCATCACTCTCGCACTTCTGCAGAAGTTCTTTATTGAAGTCTATCAGACTCTGGAATTTCGGCACAGGGACAAGAACGTTGCGTCTATGATAGCCTACTTTGTTTTCAACATTTCCTTTTTCATGCCCAGCCTCAACATTACAAAAGGCTGCTTCAAAACGGTAATGTTCTTTAAAACGCAAAAAGTCATC
>JAMNYG010000073.1 GCA_023622945.1 Bacillota bacterium
GGCATGTATCTTAATCTGCCTTTTTTCTTATTCTTGGGTTTTGGCCTTGCCTCATACCTCTTAATTGATATATGGAGAGAAAAACCCAGAATTACAAAAATCAAAACCGTAGCAATCATGATGCCTAACTGTGGTCCGCTCATGAATCATCACCTTCCGTTTAGTAAGGCAGCATATGATTTCTACGCTGCAAATGTGGATGAGTCAATTATATATGTAACAAGCGAATAAATCAACTTGTCATAATATCTTTTCTTCAGGAATATTTATTAAAAGGCTGATACTAAGCGGAGGAAAAAGATGAGCAGGAGATACAGGGCAATAAAAGATGAAACTGTGGTAATGAATATTTTGAAACTGTTATTTTTCATACTTCTTTCTTTCGGAGCCATCAGGCTGGGCATAATGGGAGGAGATGCCCTCAGCAGTGTGGATTCCCGGCAGCTCATCGAAAGAGTTGACGCAGAGCATTTTAAAGCCATTCTTAATGCTTCCATGCCAATAATAAATACTACTTACAACAGCGGAAACATAAGCGTTTCCATATCAGGTGAAATAAGGGCCGTCATCAGGAATATATTCGGGTTTGATTTGACCATGCCCGTTTCCATACTTACAGCCCAGTCTCCATCCTTTATGAGTTATTACCGGGGCAGTTATCAACAGTTGATTGCCATGAGGGATTTGCCGGATCCGGGTAACATACCGGGCTTTGAAGGGAGTGAAGGTTATACGGGAGATGAGGGCAGCTTTGGCGGACAGGATTCATCTGGTTCAGAGAAAGCGGGCAGGGACGACAATAAAACCGAGGGAAAGGACAACTTTGAAGGAGAAAGCAATTCTGATGGAAATGAGGCCGGTAATTCCGGCTTTTTGGAAGCAGCCAGCAGCATCAGCATGGAAGAAGAACAGGAAAGAAAGGATATTACCAATGCTGATAAGGTGACCACCGGCAAGATAGAAATATTAAATGAAACAAAATACAAAATTGATACGGATATGATAAATGCCTGCCTTAAGGAACCGCTCAGTTTCAAGTTTGACAGAAAAGGACCAAAAGTCCTGATATTTCATACCCATGCCACCGAAGGATTTATCAGGAGCCTGGATGAGCTTAATGACAAGAGCGTGTCTGCCTGGACCAGGGATACAAGGAACAACATCGTCAGGGTGGGGGCGGAGCTTGCCTATTATCTTGAAAAGAAATACGGCATCGATGTCATACATAACGGAACTGAGCATGATTATCCCGACTATAACAGCTCATATAAAAATGCCTATAAAACTTTAAGCAGCATATTGCCGGGAAATCCCTCCATTAAAGTGGCTCTTGATATCCACAGGGATGCCATGGCAAACGGCAAGCTAAGGGTCACTCAGGTTATTGACGGGAAGACATGTGCCCAGGTGATGATAGTTGTTGCTGCAGGCCACCCCAACTGGAGGGAGAACTTCAAATTTGCCGTAAAAATACAGGAAAAGCTCAACAAATATGCTCCCGGACTTGCAAGACCGATATACATAAGCAAATACACCTACAATCAGAATATGACCCCCGGGTCTTTGACAATAGAGATAGGAGGCAACGGCAATATGCTGTCTGAATGCCTTGAAAGCACAAAATATTTGGCAATGGCACTGAGCGAAGTCTTAAATAACGAAGCAAAATGAAATCTTCAGAATACCGGTACCTTGCCGGAGCAATGTCGCTGCGTTGCTCCAATCTCCTTTCCTGACGGGAAATCTGGTAATCTTACCATGACACAGGTGAAAACTTTTACTTTTTTTTGTACAATAAAAATGTACTTATATTATAAAAGAACAACTCCTTTAAATGTCTGGGAGAGGGGAAATATGATGAAAACAAAAAGAATAGTAACGACATTGATACTGATTAGCATCTTGTTGGTTTTTCCCGGCTGTTATAAGAAGAATGGCATTTCGGATTATATTTCAGACACCCCTACAATCTACACCAAGCGGACAGACCAGGAGACTGTCTACCTGAAGGACAATGCACCTGAAGTGGTAACCGTCAGGACGGTTACGGAAAATTTTGCAAGAGAGTTTTCAAGGATTGATTATAATGACGTAACCGGATTTGAAGGATATGAATACTGCACAGAAAAGCTGGTAAAAGAATTTAAGGAGAAGGGTGAGCCTCAGAGAAAAGTAAATTTAGTAAAAGAAAACAAACTGGTTACCGAGGTGCGTGACGTGAGTATATTGAGCATGGATTTTGTGTCCGACGGCGTGTGCAACGTTGAATACATTGTCAGACATCTATGTATAAATGCTGAAGGTGATTATGCCCCTTTGATAGGTACCAGGTTGCAATACAAGTCAAAGATAAGGCTTGTTCTTGAAGATGACAGGTGGAAAGTGGATTATTACTTCCAGGGTCCCACCGAAAAAACTGATTAAGAATAATATTTTATGAAAACCGTAAACTTTTAATTTATGCCTGATCCGGCAATACTATAGCTAGTATCATAGCATGGGTCAGGTGTCAAAAGTGGAAAGCAGACTTGAAAAATACAGGCAAATACGCAGGCTAAAAAGAAAGTATGCCTTTTCAGTCATTCTGTTTCTGAGTCTGCTGCTTTCGGGAATACTTGCTGCAGACACTTCTGTAAACAGGTTAATAAAAAATGAAAAAGAGATCGGAATAATTTCAGTAAGCCCGATGGAAAATGATCATGGGCCTTGTTATGAGATCCGGATCATGAACAGGAGCATTGTGTTGGACTTAACATACCTGAACAGGGATATTCAGAGAATAAAGCAGCTTTTCGGATGGTTGTGAAACAAAGTAAAGTGAATTCCACTGACAATGAAATTGGGGTGGAATTCTTTTTAATTAATATAGTTCAAGTCAGGTTAAAATTAAAGAAATAGGTGTCTTTGATATGACACCTGCTATACATTTTTACATTACTGCTTTTACAGATTGCAGCGTTATGTTATAATTATAAAACGATAAAGCAGGTTCCTTAACGGAACCTCAATTTCTGCAGAAAATTCCTTTACATTTTCCACAGGAAAAAGAAGCGGGGAATAGAATACATGGCAAACGACAGACAAAAACACATACGCAATTTCTGTATTATCGCACACATTGACCACGGCAAATCAACACTGGCTGACAGGCTGATTGAAATGACCGGCGTCCTCACCGAAAGGGAGATGGAGGAGCAGGTACTGGATAACATGGATATTGAAAGAGAGAGAGGAAT
>JAMNYG010000127.1 GCA_023622945.1 Bacillota bacterium
GCAATCATTATGACCCAAAATGCAGGTCTCTTAAAATTAAGTATATTTTTTATCCTGGCCTTTACATGGCTCTCGCCGAAAGCCAGGGGATTCGCCGTCAGAATTCCTTTCCCCTTGACCGACAGCAACAGGAGCGAACTTGAATAGTCAGCCTTTACACCGTCGCCTAATCTATGCAGAACGCTTTCATCGCAGGACATTTCCATATCCCGGTTCATGAGGGCAAAACACAGCCACATGAGGGGATTGAACCAGTGAAGAATGAGAGCAAGAAAAGCGATGAGCTTTATAAGGTAATCCTTCCTGCGGATATGGGTACGCTCATGTTCCAGTATGTAGGACAGGTTTGCATCCCCGATATTTACTGGCACGTATATTTTCGGACGGATAAAGCCGCATACGAAGGCCGTGTTGATGGCATCGGTTTCAAATACATTTCCGGCCAGGCGGGTGGCCGTCTGAAGATTCTTCTTGACTTTCACATAAGAAACAATACTGTAGATTAACAGCCCAATTACTCCAAAGACCCAAATAAGGCTAAAAATCCTCACCCATATTTGCATTGGGTCCACACTTGCCGCATAAACATCCTCCGGCAGGGAAGCATTCACCCCATTGTCAATGTTGCCGGTACCGGTTCCGACCGCAGGTGTATTCATCAGCCCTATATCATGAGGTACAAACCCATATGCACCGCTTTCTCGCCCGGCACTCAGGTTTATCAGGTTAAAGAAGCTGAACTCAGAATTGAAAGAAAATGGGCATACAAGGCGGAAAAGCACGGGAGCCCAAAGCAAATAGGAAAAAATCTTAGGCGCTTTATTGAGCAGCAGGCGGACAAAAACAACGCCGACAGCCACACATGATGCGGCAATGCTCATATTGACAACAGTTATGAATAAATCATCGAGCAAATTCATTTCTTTACAGCCTCCTCTATAATCCGCTTAAGTTCCTCAGCCTCCTTTTGGGAAAGCTTCCGGTCACTTAAGAAGGCAGTCAGAAATTTCGGAAGCGAACCGTCAAACGCTTTTTCCAACACTGCTCTGCTTTCATATCTCTGCACATCTTCGCGCTTAACCAATGAAGTGACCGTCGCATCCTTGTTTTGCAGGATACCGCGTTCGCAAAGCTTTTTTAATACCGTGTAGGTGGTTGACTTTTTCCAGCCCAGCTTATCCGCACATAATTTTACAAGCTCGGTGGAATTGATGGGCTCGTTGTCCCAGATTATGCTGACAAATTTATATTCCGCATCAAAAAGCTTGAACTTTTCCATTGAGTTGCCTCCTTATCACAGACCTCTTTAGATTTATCGCAATAGACCTGATTAAAGTCTATCGCAATAGACCTCACTTGTCAATAATAAAATTTGTGCTAGATTGCACTTTTACACAAAATTTATCTTATTAAAGCACGGGCATATTCAAGTCATATTATCAGGTACACAAACCAACAAAACCGGAGGTGGCAAATATGTATACCGAGAAAGAACTGCGGAAAATTCTGGATAACTGGAATATTGAAAAAGGTCTTCCTATCAGTGATATCTATCTCGATGACGGAGCAAAGGTTTCAGGAAATATCTGGGCTGTTGGCAATGATTATGTTCTGAAATCGGGTGACCGTGAAAAAGTTATAAAAAACCTCAAAATATCCAAGGCGCTTCATGAACAAGGCTTTGTTTCTTCACTGCCGGTACTAACAAAAACAGGGAGTGAGTATCTGGAAGATAAAGAAATCTTTATACTCACGCGGGGATTAAAAGGCAAACCCCTCTCCAGGTCCGACAGATTTGGCCGCAACCGGGTCAAGTTCGGCGAACAGTATGGAAGAAGCATAGCAAGGCTGCATAAGGCACTTAAGTCCATAGAGAAAGACATCCTGCCCGATGAGGTAAATCTCTATAAAAATGTTACAGAATGGACTCTGCCATGTGTCAAACGCCAAAACATCCAATGGAATATGGGGCTTGATGAAAGTTTCTTTACCGACTTTACCGAAAACTTTGGAATTCTACATGACAAGCTGCCCAGGCAACTCATTCACAGGGATCCAAACCCAAGCAACATTCTTTTTGATAATGGTATGGTAACCGGATTTATTGATTTTGACTTAAGTGAAATCAATATACGCCTGTGGGATGTCTGCTACTGTGCAACAGGAATTTTATCCGAGGGCAGTGAGGAAGCATATGAGAAATGGTTGGAAATACTAGGCGGGATTCTCAGAGGTTACGACCTTGAGGGAAAACTGACCCCGGAAGAAAAACAGGCGGTATTTTATGTGATCTGCTCCATCCAGATGATTTGTATTGCTTTCTTTGAAAGTCATGATATATATAAGGAACTTGCGAAAACAAACCGCCAAATGCTGCAATTTATAGTCAGGAATAAGGAAGCAATAAATAACATATTTGCTTAGATTATTTAATAAGTGCCCACAATAAGTGCCCACAAAACAGTGGGCATTTTTCTTTGGGCATTTTATCTGCTCAGTTTTGATCTGAAATATACCGTATCTTAAAGCCAGCACAATAGCAGCCATAATAAAGGCTAAACAGATCTCATCTACATAACCGGTTTCCCCGTAACTCATGAAAGCGGAATGGGAACCCGTATCCCGGCCAGCACAAAATGCAAGATAAAAACTGCAGGCGCACATCCAGAAATATTTGCATGTTTGCAACTTAAACACAAACAAAATATAATATTCATGTTAAAACACGATATGGGCTTTTAACCGTAAAGAAAGAGGTATACTTAATGAAATCAATTCGGGATATTTACAAAATCGGGACGGGTCCATCAAGCTCTCATACCATGGGACCGGCCTTTGCAGCGTCAATATTCAAAAAGGAAAACCCGGATGCAGACCGTTTTAAGATTCTCCTGTACGGTTCTCTGTCCAAAACCGGACGGGGACATGGCACAGACCGCGCCGTAAAACAGGCGTTCTCACCGGTTGAAGCGGAAGTGGTCTTTACCGACCGTGATCCGGAAAGCATGCGCCATCCCAATACGCTGGATCTGATCGCCTACCGCAGTGGTGTTGAAATAGCCCGCATGCGCGCATACAGCATTGGCGGCGGGGATATCCTCATCGAAGGGCGGAGTGAGGATGATACAGGCCGGGAAGAAGTCTACCTGGAAAACTCCTTTGCCGAGATCAAGCAATTCTGTCAGTACCGTCATATCGATCTGGTTGAATATATCACCATCAATGAGGGCGAAGAAATATGGGATTTCCTGGCGGACATCTGGAAAGCCATGCAAAATGCGGTTGAGGAAGGGCTTTCCCGTGAGGGAGTGCTTCCCGGAGGTCTGAACATCGTCCGAAAGGCAAAATATCTCTATGAGCATATCCTGCCTAACGCACACCCCGAGGTGCTGGAATGCCAGAAGGTCTGTTCCTATGCCTATGCGGTCAGCGAGCAGAATGCCGATAACGGCACAATTGTTACCGCACCGACCTGCGGTTCAGCAGGCGTGTTGCCGGCAGTTCTGTATTATTTCCGGGAGAAGCGTAACCTCTCCGAGAAAGAAATCCTGCATGCACTGGGCGTTGCCGGACTGTTTGGGGAGCTGGCCAAGAGAAATGCATCGGTGTCCGGTGCTGAATGCGGCTGTCAGGCAGAGATCGGCGTGGCCTGCTCAATGGCGGCGGCAGCCCTGGGCCAGATCTTCCATTACGATATCAACCAGATTGAATATGCCGCCGAGATTGCGCTGGAACATCATTTGGGGCTGACCTGCGATCCGATCCGCGGGCTGGTGCAGGTGCCCTGCATTGAGCGAAACGCCGTTGCTGCCATGCGTGCCATTAATTCCGCAAATCTTGCCTATTTCCTGGCCCATACGCGTACCATCAGTTTTGATATGGTGCTCAAAAGCATGTACTTCACAGGGCTGGATATGAATCACCGCTACCGGGAAACATCCGAAGGCGGGCTGGCCCGCGCATACAGCCGCCGGGGCCGGTAACCTGTCGTAGCTATCTACATGGCATTGGCATTGGGTTCAACGGGTTCAATATACCGGTCTGAAACGGTATCCGAAACAATATTCTGTGCCCAGCGGCCGCCTCTAAGAACTATTATCCCTATTATGCACTTTATGACATCTGTAAAATAGCAAACCGGATAAAGCATAAAAATGCTCATATTTGTAAAATGTGTGAGTATATAGGTAAACGGAACGACAGCAACCCATGAATAAACACTGTCAAACAGGAATGTTATAAGCGTTTTACCTCCCGAACGCATGGTGAAATATGCGCAGTTAGACACTGCATTAAAGGCCATATAAATGGCGCTTGTCTGCATGAAACGGGTGGCCAGCATACGCACATCATCGGTAGTATTGTATATGTACGGAAAAAAGGGCGACAGGACTGCAAGCGCGCCTCCCACTACAATACAGATACAGACATTGAAAAATATTATCTTCCAGGCAGTTTGCTTTGCACGCGGAATATCATTGGCTCCCAGAGCCTGACCAACCATGACGGCAACTGCGGAACCCATGGAAAATACAACCACATTAAACAAATTTGTCACGGTGCTTGTTATGTTAAGGGCTGCAACTACATTTAATCCACAGGTTGAAAATATCTGCGTCAGAGTGGTCGCGCCCAGTGCCCAGAATAATTCATTCACCAGAAGCGGCATTCCCTTTCTGATTATGTTGAATATAAGGGTTCTCGGAATCCTTATTGATTGATACAGTCCTTCAATAAACCGAAATCTGCCCGTATTTCTATGGACATATACAACAATAATGGCAAGCTCCACAAAACGGGAAATAACCGTTGCTATGGCTGCTCCTTCAACACCTAGCGCAGGGAATCCAAGCTTTCCGTATATCAGTACATAATTCAGGCAAAGATTGGTAATTACACCGGCTAAGCTTGCTGCCATAGGAATCAGGGTCTCTCCCACCTCACGGAGGGTTCCTCCGTAAACCTGTGACAGGACAAACGGTAACAACCCCCACAGCATTATGCGAAGGTAACTCCTGCCATACCTGAACATGGCCGCTCTTTCGGCAGCATCTCCTTCGCCTGTCAGATACAGTGAGATCAACCGGTCTCCGCAAGTCAGAAATACGGCAATTGCTGCCGCTAAAGTGACAACAGCAGTCCAGAGCTTGAACCGCACCGTATAACGCAACCCATCATGATCTCCCGCGCCGAAAAACTGTGTTCCGAATATACCTGCTCCCGAAAGGCCGCCAAAAACGGTCAGATTAAATACAAACATAAGCTGGTTGGCGATGGCAGCGCCCGACATCTGGGGCGTTCCTACCTGCCCTATCATGATGTTGTCCAGAAGATTAACGAAATTTGAAATAGCGTTCTGCACAATAAGCGGCAGCACCAGCATAAATACCGTGTTATAAAATTTTCGATCCCCTATAAATGTGCTACGGAATTTGCCGAAAGTACCTGATAATGTATGCTGCTTCATATATGATCCTCTTATATGTTTTTTCTCCTCTTATGTGGTTATTGCAAACAAAAGCCATTGTACCATAGTTATGCTTTAAAAAGCAATCCATCGGTCGAATCTATACCTGGAATTAACCCCGGCTATTTTATGGAAATATATAAGTTTTTATGGAAACATGCAGGAATGTTGATTTGACATATCCATAAAAACTATAATAATGATATAACGTTCACACTATTTATTTAATCTGTTGTTGCATAGAATAGTGGAAATGATATGCAGGAATGACAGTCGCTTCACCAAGAGGCTGGCTAATGAAGAAATGATATTAAATTTTCCTGATGAAAGAAGGAGATAAAAATGCCGGAATTAATCACATTGGGGGAAACCATGGCCTCCTTTTCTCCGCAATCCTTCGGGCCCCTCAGGTACGTCTCCGATTATAAAATGCATATAGCAGGCGCAGAAAGCAATGTAGCCATAGGAATCACCAAATTGGGCCACAGTGCCGGTTTTATTACTTCTTTTGGTAATGATGAATTCGGCCACTATATTTTAAACTTTATACGAGGGGAAGGAGTTTTGGTCGACAAGGTGAAATTCGACCCGGACCATCCTACAGGAATCATGTTCAAGGAAATCAGCTCTTCCGAAACAAAAGTTTATTATTACAGGGAAAGGTCAGCTGCCAGTTTCCTCTCTCCGGAAGATATTGACGAAGAATACATCTCAGGGGCTAAGATTTTACACCTTACCGGCATCACTCCCATTCTGAGTGATTCCTGTAAAGAAGCCCTCTTTACTGCAATGGAGTATGCCGAAAAGCATAACGTACTCATAAGCTTTGACCCGAATATACGAAAAAGGCTTTGGAAAGGAAAAGACTACAGGCCGTTAATCAAAAGCATCCTGTTTCAGTCAAACATTATACTTTTAGGTCTGGATGAAGCCAATACCTTGCTTGAAACAGGCAATGCCGATGAAATATTTGATATTCTTTTTTCAAAAGACAATATTCAGTATGTTGCTATTAAAAACGGAGCCAATGGGGCATGGGTGGCAACAAAGGACAAAAAAGAATTTATTCCCCCCTACCCCTGCAGACCTGTTGACCCCGTAGGTGCCGGGGACGCCTTTAATGCGGCTTTTCTTGCAGGCATTCTGGAAGGAAAGGATATTGTCCTTTGCGGAAAAATGGCGGCCATTTCAGGAGCCCTGGCAACCGAGACTCATGGAGATATTGAAGGGCTGCCTACAAAAGAAAAGCTGGAAGCTTTGTTAAACAACCAAAAAGAAATTGATCGCTAAAAAGTCAAAGAAAGGAGTGTCCATATGGAACAAATATTCCGAAAGCATAAGATATGCGCCATACTCAGAAACATTCCCCTGGAAAAAACCATCGATTACGTCACTGCCGCCTTTAAAGGAGGAATTCGCCTTTTTGAAGTGGCGATGAACTCTCCCCATGCTGAGAAGCAGATTCAAATGCTGGTGGAAAGGTTCGGGGATAAGGCCTTAATAGGGGCAGGAACCGTAATCAATAAAGAACTCTGCCTAAAGGCAAGAGAAGCCGGTGCTCAGTTTTTCCTGACTCCTTCTGTGGTCATTGAAACTTTGGAGTTTTGCGCTTCTAATAATATAAAACTGCTTCCCGGCGTTTTAACCCCTACGGACGTCTCAACCTGTCTCAGCTACGGCTATAGCACCTTAAAACTCTTTCCTGCCGGTGACATGCCCAAAAACTATATTAAAAGCCTTAAAGGTCCCTTTGATAATACAAACTACGTGGCAGTTGGAGGCGTCAGGCTGGATAATATCTCAGATTATTTAAGCCAGGGGTTTATCGGTGTCGGGATAGGAAGCAACTTAATTCCGAAAGACTTGGTGGAACGTGAAGATTGGGATAAAGCCTCCCTTTTAATCCAGGAAACCATTAAGAAAATTTCTTGACAGGCGGAGGAGATATTATGAAAATAACAGGTATAAATTCATATCTTGTAAGACCACGATGGCATTTTATCGAAATTGAAACAGATGAAGGAATATCCGGCTGGGGAGAGCCCGTGATAGAAGGGAAAGCTTCTACAGTTAAAGCATGCGTTGAAGAAATGGAAAGTTATCTTATGGGAAAGGATCCCATGAAAATTGAAGATATCTGGAACACCCTGTACCGTGGAGGTTTTTACAGGGGCGGGCCTATCCTGATGAGCGCCATAGCAGGCATTGACCAGGCTTTATGGGACATAAAAGGCAAATACTACAATGCTCCTGTATATGAATTGATGGGCGGTGCCTGCAGGGATAAAATGAAGGTTTATTCCTGGGTCGGCGGGGATCGCCCCAGCGATGTGGCAAGAGCCGCAAAGGAAAAGCAGGAACAGGGATTTACTGCAGTTAAAATGAATGCAACAGAAGAATTGCAATATATTGATTCTTATGACAAGATAGACGCTGTCCTGGAAAGGGTGGCCTCCATCAGGGAAGCTACAGGAAAGTATTTCGGTATTGCCATAGATTTTCATGGCAGGGTACATAAACCCATGGCAAAAATTTTGGCAAAAAAGCTTGAAGAATTCGATCCCATGTTTATAGAAGAACCTGTGCTGTGCGAAAACATGGAAGCTTTCCTGGAAGTGGCCAAATCCTGCAATATTCCCATTGCAACCGGGGAACGCCTGTTTTCAAGATGGGATTTTAAGCGCCTGTTAAATTTAGGCTGTGTTGATATTATCCAGCCCGATCTGTCCCATGCAGGAGGGATTACCGAAGTGAAGAAAATAGCTTCCATGGCAGAAGCTTATGATGTCGCACTGGCTCCCCACTGTCCCTTAGGGCCTATTGCTTTGGCATCATGTCTGCAGGTGGATGCAACCTGCCACAATGCCGTCATACAGGAACAAAGCATCGGAATTCACTACAATGAGGGCCGCAGCGTACTGGATTATGTATTAAACCCCGAGGACTTTGCATTCAAGGAAGGGTATGTTGATTTACCCAAAAAGCCGGGGCTGGGTGTCATCATGAACAAAGAATTAATCATAGAAGAGAATAAAAACCCCCATTCATGGAAAAATCCCGTATGGAGGCATCAGGACGGCTCTATAGCAGAATGGTAGAAAGGGAGCAGTTTGTATACAGCAAAAATAACATTTGATGAAAAGATATTAATTATATAGTGAAAAAGCGGTTTATATATCATCGCATAATATATGAACCGCTTTTTTAACATGGCTTATCGCTGAAAAGCCACATAATGATTCATCTTGAAATAAGACTTTAAGCTCCTGTTTTTAGAATCCTGAAAGCATCTGCCTCTCCTGGTCCAACATGAATAATGTGCAATTTGAACTCATTTCAAGAGTATAAGGACAGGTTCCTTTTCCATCCGGTCCACCAATGGCATTGATCCTTTGGTTCAGACCAGCTAAGTATCCAGAGTGTCTTCCTGTTTACTGCTTGTCCTTTCCTGTCTCGTGGTACTTACTTCCGCCATTCTGAAAGGCTGGTTCAACGTAAAAAAGCATTATGCTTTATTACTTGTCTACCTGCCGGTAATAGGATCTCTCACAATGATATTTGCAAGTGGTATTTTGTCAAAAAGGATTACCCTGGCATTAGATCCGTCAATTGACCCTAAAGGCGAAGGATATATCGGATCCATGACCAGGATGCTGTTGTCAGGTGCTCAGTTTATAGGACAAGGCAATCTGCCTGATTATCTTCAAGGAGCATCGGTATCCCGGATTCTGCTGGGAATAAGCAGCGATTTGCTCATCACATACATAATCCATAGGTTTGGATGGTTGGCTTTTATCATTATTGCTGCATTGTTTACAGTATTTATTACCCGTGCGATTATCCTTTGCCTGAGGCAGAAAAGTGTTCTTGCTTTATTGGTTTCGACGGCTGTAACCTTAACATTTATAATCCAGGCTGTACTATATATAGCAGCAAATCTAGGATTTCAGCTTTTTGCACCACTCTCTTTGCCATTCGTTTCCCTAGGAAGCTCTTATCTTTTGATAAATATGTGCCTGGTAGGCATACTTCTTTCCGTATTTAGAACGGGCCATTTCATCAGAGATAAAAAGACCAGCCTGAAAGCAGAAACCAGTTCTTTCATTAAATTTGAGGATGGCAAGCTAATTATTGACTTTAATATACACTGAAATCCATTTTCAAAACTAACAAAAGCAACCCTATGCCGTTTTGCAAAGCAGCTTCATGTCGCTTATCAACGGATTTGCCGTTTGCTTTTTACACAATATACTGCATTTTTTCTAAATACCACATAATACCAATACTATATTCTCTGCATGTTTCGTCCAATAAGGAATAGAATCATTTCTCAATTTCCGCCAATATATCCGGGAATATGGCTATGCTTCTTCTCAAAATTCCCTTGACATACGAAATCAGTATGCCGTAATTGGTTATGGGCACATCCTGGTCAACGGCACATTTATAGCGGTACTTCATCTCCCGTTCATTGAGCATGCAGCCACCGCAGTGAACAACAAGTTTGTATTGCGACAAATCATCAGGAAATTCGGTACCCGATGTAAATTTGAAATTCAGCTGCTTATTGGTATATTCCCTTATCCAGAGGGGCAGCTTTACAGTGCCGATATCGTCACACTGGCGGTGATGGGTGCATCCTTCTGAAATAAGGATAGTGTCACCGTCCTGAAGAGATTCCAAGGCTTTTACGCCCTTTACGGCTATGTCAAGGTTACCCTTGTATCTTGCAAAAAGTATGGAAAAAGAGGTCAGAAAAATATCCATGGGCGTTTCAGCGGCCACTTTCTCAAATACCTGGCTGTCTGTGATGACAAGCCTTGGCTTTTTACCCAGGTTATCAAGGGTTTCGCGGAACTCAGTCTCCTTTACTACGATTGCGGTGGCACCGGTATCCAGGATATCACGGATGGTCTGCTGCTGAGGCAGTATCAGCCGTCCTTTAGGTGCAGCCTTGTCGATCGGTGTGACAAGCACAACAAAATCCGATGGAGCAATAAGGTCACCAACTATTCTTGCTTTGTGTTCTTCCGCTGCGGCCAAAGCTGCAATTCTTTCCTTCAGTGTTCCGATATTGTACCCTGTTTTTGCGCTCACAAAAATTTCGTTATAGGATTTCGGTACATCCTCCCCTGTCAGATCGGCCTTATTGCAGGCAGCAATCCAATCGGTCTTATTACAGCCAGCTAATAAATCAGCCTTATTACGGACAACTGCCGAATCGCCCTTATTACAGTCAGCTTTCAAATCGGCCTTGCCACGGACAGCTGTTAAATTCATCTTTTTACATGAAGCTGTCAAAGCGGCTTTATCATAAGTTACTGTTAAATCAGCTTTATTATAAGCTACTATATATTTGATGTTCTTTTTTTCAAACAGTGAAATTAATTCTTCATCTTCCCTTGTCTTACCGACGGCAGAATCTATCACCAACACCGCCACATCTGTCTTGTTAAGCACCTGACGGGTTTTTCTCACCCTCAGCTCACCCAGAGCTCCTTCGTCGTCTATTCCCGGTGTGTCTATAATCACAACCGGGCCAAGGGGAAGCAGTTCCATGGCTTTGTATACGGGATCCGTTGTTGTGCCTTTTACGTCGGAAACAATGGCAAGTTCCTGCCCCGTGACTGCATTTACAATGCTGGATTTTCCTGAGTTTCTCTTTCCGAAAAAGCCTATATGAATACGGTTTGCTGATGGTGTTTCATTCAGTCCCATATAATCCTCCTTAAGGTAATCCTTCTTAAGAAAATTCTTCTCAAAATAATTCTCCTTAAGATAGTTCTTTTTAAGATAATCCTGCTTAAAGCCTGAACTCACGCATTCCATTACAATCTAAAATCACGCATTCCGTTGCTGATTTTAACCAGGTTTTCCTCTACAATCTTTCTTACCTTGTTGTTGGGAATTCTGTCCAGCTCCTTTTGGATAAGCACCTCGCCTACCGCCTTTGTTTCCGGTGTGGCATAATCCTCCAGGTACTCTTTCAGAGTCATAAGGGCATTGGGATGACAGCAGTTTAGAATCTGCCTGCTCTTGCAAAGGCTCATAAACCTGTCTCCCGTCCTGCCTTCCCTGTAGCATGCTGTACAAAAGCTGGGGATAAATCCTAGCTCCATCAGCCATTTAACCACTTCATCAAGGGTTCTTGTGTCATTTACCTCAAACTGCGCAGAATTTTCATCTTCAGGCTCGGGCTTTGCATATCCTCCGACACTTGTCCTGGAACCTCCGCTGATCTGGGATACGCCAAGGTTCAGCAAGCGCTCCCTGGTGGCCTTGTTCTCCCTTGTGGACACTATAATTCCCGTATACGGCACGGCAATGCGAATGCATGCAACGATTTTGGCGAATATGTCATCATCAAGTGCGTTTTTAAACCTGGACACGTCAATGTCATCGGCAGGACGGACCCTCGGGACACTTATGGTATGGGGACCCACACCGAACACCGCTTCAAGATGTTCTGCATGCATAAGCAAAGCTGCAAATTCATAGCGGTATTTTTCAAGGCCGAACAGTACGCCAAGACCTACATCATCTATGCCGCCCATCATGGCCCTGTCCATTGCTTCGGTATGATAGGCATAATCATGCTTTGGCCCTGTGGGGTGCAGTTTTTCATAGCTTTCTTTATGGTAAGTCTCCTGGAAGAGAACATAGGTACCTATGCCGGCAGCCTTAAGCTTCTTATAATTTTCAACGGTGGTCGCGGCGATGTTAACATTGACACGGCGGATTGAACCGTTTTTGTGCTTTATGCTGTAAATTGTATCAATGGACTCCAGTATATATTCAATTGGATTGTTTACAGGGTCTTCTCCGGACTCTATCGCAATGCGCTTATGCCCCATGTCCTGAAGAGCGATCACTTCCCGGCGTATTTCCTCCTGTGTCATTTTCTTTCTTGTTATGTGCCGGTTTTGCCTGTGATACGGGCAGTACACGCAGCCGTTTATACAATAGTTGGACAGGTATAAAGGTGCAAACAGCACCACACGGTTGCCGTAGAAATCGTCTTTTATCTGCCTCGCAAGGTCGAAAATTTCTTCATTTTTGTCGGGAAGCTCACAGGCAAGCAGAACCGACGCTTCCCTGTGGGTAAGCCCTTTTCGGAACTTTGCCTTTTCAATGATTTCATTGACAAGAGCGGTATTGTTTTTGTTCTTATCCGCAAATCTGAGGGTTTCAAGGACTTCTTCATGAGAGATAAACTCTTCTGCTTTAGATGATTTTGGATCGTACATATTAAAGCCTCCTTCTTAATCGGGTCAGAAAAATCTTCCCCTTCAGCAATACAATTCTTTGACAAACAGGTTTATAATATATTCATTTAACAAACAGATTTAAGTTTTCCACGGGAAACCACCGCAGATTTATGGTCTCCCCGGGAGACCACTACGCGATAACCTATGCTCTCCATGCGCTTTTTCATACAGTTCAGGCATTCTGCGGCTTCATCCCCCGTGCAGATCTTGTTGTCATAGAGCATGTATTTTTTCCTTACGCTTTTTGGTGAAAGATTGGGCATAACCACATTTGCCCCGGCAAGAATGCCAAGCTCCCTGCCTTTGAGGTGAATGGTTCCAAGGGCGGTGGTGGCAGGAAGCAAAACGTCCGGAAGCATCAGGCGGATAATGCCCAGCAAAAACAGTGTCAGTTCGAGTGTTCCGGCTTTTTTGTCCGCAAAGGGCGTCTGGTGATGGGGTATAAACGGGCCGATGCCCACCATGTGGGGATTCAGCTGTTTAATAAACAGTAAGTCCTCCACAATGCAATCAGTGGTTTGAAAGGGAGATCCCACCATGAATCCGCATCCCACCTGATAGCCTATTTCTTTCAGGTTATACAGGCACTGCTTTCTGTTTTCCAAAGAAAGCACCCTGGGATGCAGCTTTCCGTAATGTTCAGCATTTGCCGTTTCATGGCGCAGCAGGTAGCGATCGGCACCGGCATCGAAAAACGCCTTATAGCTTTCATAGCTTCTTTCCCCTATGGAAAGGGTAACGGCACAGTCCGGGTAAATTGACTTAATGGACCGGATGATATCAATTACCCTGTCATCCGTAAAATACCCGTCTTCGCCTCCCTGCAGCACAAAAGTGCGAAAGCCGAGATCATATCCTGTGGAACAGCACTCGAGTATCTGCTTCTTTGTCAGGCGATACCTTTCGGCTTCACGATTGCTTTTGCGGATGCCGCAATAATAACAGTCGTTTTTACAGTAGTTGGTGAACTCTATTAGCCCCCGTATATACACATCATACCCGTAGTTTTCAATTCTTACGGCCCTGGCCTTTTCAAAAAGATATTCCGCAATCTCCTGATTTCGGTTATCAATCAACTCTTTATACTCTTCCGTTGACAGGTTGTTTGTTTCATAAAGCTTATCAATCAGACTCTTCATTGGGTCCCTCATTTCCAGTTTTATAGGCTACTTTTGAAAACAGTGTTTTTGTGCTCACACCGGGCAACCTCCCAAGCTTCCCTGCAAGTGCGCTGATTATGTCCTGGGGAGCATCAACTGCGACGCTTATTATGCTGATGCCCTTTTCCCGGTATGGCAAACCCATTCTGCCGATTATGTAATTCCCATAGTCATGTAGAATATTATTAAGCTTCTCAATTGAATCTTTGTTTTTATCCCTGTTTTCAACTATTATCCCGATAATGGCCACCCTTGTTTCCATTTATCTACATACCTCCGATAAACAAAAATGCGCCTCCGAAAGGCGCATAAATTTCGTGTGTAAACATTGCAGTGACAAATTTTCAGTGCCTTTCGCCTTATAACCTTGGTATTCGGCGTCAGAACCAATTTATTGATCAGGCTTCGTCATAAGATTTCTCTTTTGACTCAGCAATTATATTTTATTTTATTACATCCAGATTGTCAATACTTTAACAATATTTATCCATCCGACGCAAATTGCAAGTTAAAATGAAACACTTTTTTTCTCTGTTAAAATGTTATACCCTTTACAGTCCCTAACAAGATTTCTGTTTTCCTCCCCTAAGGGAGGAACGGCTTTTTTCCTTAACCTTATGCGCTTTCTTCACTAATTACTTCTTTGGCACTTTTTCCATTCAACACTTTGCAGGGATAACTATTTAACCATTCCTGGATTTTTAATATCTCTTTTGTATTGTATTCAGCTATTCCACTTCCCTTAGGTATAAATCTCCTTAAATGTCCAATTACCTGCTCATTCGTTCCCCGTTCCAGGAATGGTATGGGTGGCAATGGTAGATTTGCGTACATGGCTCGCCTCGGGTGCTCACACAGGACCGTTCCAAACTCCTCCAATCTAAAAACTCACTTCCGTTATCTACTGTAATTGTCTTAAACTTCTCTCGAAAACGCTTAAACCCTATCTTCTTTTCATATTCATCTAATTGCCTCAGCACTTCTTTTTGTGTTTGTGAGCGCATCTTAAATATCAACGTTTCACGACTCTTCCTTTCATTCAGCGCAAGCAGGCATGCTCGTCCTTTCCCTCGCCCAGACTCCATACAGTCCATTTCCCAATGTCCTATTTCGCTGCGTTCATTTGCTCCCTGTGGTCGGTCTTCTATTCTTTTCGCATCTACATCCCTTATCCGCTTCGTAACCCTTCTGTATTTCCTTTTGGACTTTTTCCCTTTACGCGGTAAATCCTTTTTTGTCACATTCAGTAACAATTCCCGGTCTATGTAGTTATATAGCGTCCGCTCACATATTGGTGTCTTTTGATAGTCAGGATCATCCTTCAATTCTTCTATCGTTGAATATGGCGAATACTTTTTCTCCGTTATATACTCTTCAATCTTCCTCGCTAATTCATAATTCCTCCCTATCTTTAACTGAGGCCCTTTTGCGCTCGCTTTCCTTTCATAATCATCTTGTCCTTTCATGGCTGAATAGCTTACTACTTCCCGTAAGTAAGTATCCAGTAATATTACCTTCCCTCGTCTTAATTCGCGGCTTATTGTAGCCGGGCTCACACCTAATCGTTCAGCTATTTTTCGCTGGCTCCCTTTTCCCTTTCGGTAATGCATTGTTTTTATTCACTATCATTTCCAATTCTTCGCGCTCATCAAAACTTAAGTGT
>JAMNYG010000068.1 GCA_023622945.1 Bacillota bacterium
GAGCTTGATTCATTGAAAAGCAAATATAATACTTACTCAGACATAGCCAAGTCATTTTTCCTGCGAAGCCTTGTGCTTGACAGCCTGTTCGTAAAACCTGAAGACATTCTGAAAGCCAAGGATGAGTATAATTTGAATATAGACGTCAACAAGCCCGTCAGCATATGTCTTATCAGGATAAACAAATACAGCGAGTTAAGTAATGAAGACATTTTAGAGAATCCCAAGCTGGTCAAATTTGCCGTTCAGAATATTGCAATCAAAATCTGCAGAAGGCATTTTCCCTGTGAGCCTGTTGATATGGGAAGAGATTACTTTATTCTCATCCAGAATCCTGAAAACTTAAGCCAGGAAAATCTTATAAACATTTTCCGGGAAGTCCAGTCCACCTGCCAGTCTTTACTCGGCATATCCCTTTCAATAACCATAAGCAGGACCATCAAGCACTACTCCCAGCTAACCGATCTTTACAACCAGACGGCCGGCAACTCTAACTATAGGGTTATACTCGGAAACCATTTAATCATATATGATGAATATATAAAAAGCCTGAGTCTTTCAACCGATACAAAAAAGGTCTTCAAAATTCAGGATAATTTGATTGAAAACCTGAATAAACCAATGGATGTTATTCTTAAGCACATCGATGATCTGTTTGAAGCTTTCGGCGAACTTGACTATAACAGCATAGTTTTTTCCATAGTCCGGCTTCAGAAAATTCTCTTTGACGTCATAAATGACATCAACAGCAAAAACCCTGATTCCTTTATCGAGTTACCCTACTCCCTTAACTACAACATGCTTGAGATAAACTCTCTCGATGAAATAAAGGAGGAGCTGATTGCTCTCATTGCTGAGATCAAAAGCAAAGAACTCCCCGAACCAAGCAGAAGCAATACCAGCAGCATAGCCCTATCAGTAAAAAACATCATTGACAGGGAATATTCGGATTTCGACCTCAATGCCTCCAAGATTTCAGACATCCTGAATATTTCTTCATCCAGGCTGAGCACCATATTCAACAAGTACATGAACATGTCGATACCCGAATACCTCAACAATGTAAGGCTCGTGAAAGCCGCCGAGCTCTTAAAAAGTTCAGATTACAGCATCAGCAGGATTATGCAGATGGTCGGCATAAGCAATGAAAGCTATTTTTACCGCTTATTCAAAAGCAAATACAAAATGACTCCCAGGGAATATGCCATTAGTTTTAATGGCAATGAAAACGAACCTGTCTAAAGCACCGGCTTTACCCTGGCTTTGGTAGCTTGCTCAAAGGCGTAGGCAATTCTGATAAGTGCAGGCTCACTGTATGCCTTACCGCACTGCAATGGACGGGTAGCCGGCATCTGCAGCAATTTCTGTAGCAAAGGGGCAAAAGATAGCATCAAGCCTATTTTCATCTATGGCTTTGTCAATTCCCTCTTTCTGAGACAGCCTTATATTGTTAATCTTATTTATGATATAAGAAGGTTCGGTCAATGTACCGTTGGTTTCATATTCAGCCCTCATAAGGCGGCTTTGGCCGTATTTCAAAGTTTTTTCAGCATTCCTCCAGTTAAACTCGATTATATCCCTCAGCGTACGCAAGGGAGTTGCAGCTCCAGCACCGAAGAGCAGGACACCCGCGGAAGCTCAATGCCATGCACAAGAACGGCTTTGCTCTTTTCCATCACATCAATGGCGCTGCTTATCACCTTTTGTTCTCCCGATGAAGCTCGGTCAAAACCATTCAGGCATATACCTATTCGGGCTCCTTTCAGTCCGTTCTTATCAAGAAATTGGGTATAGTCGCTGTATGCCCTTCCCCTGCTTGCCCATGTAGCCGGGTCATTTTGGTCCATTCCTGCCAGTTCTCCCAAAAGGATTGCTGCATCTTCCACTGTTCTTGCCAGGGGACCTGCGGTGTCCTGGCTGTTGCTGATGGGTATTATGCCATAACGGCTTATGAGGCCTACTGTAGGCTTTATCCCCACAATTCCGCTCATATATGCAGGTCCTATGATGGATCCGCAGGTTTCGGTCCCAACCGCGACAGTGCACAGGTTTGCTGAAACCGCCACTGCTGAGCCTGTGCTGGAACCCGAAGGATCCTTTTCGGCATTGTACGGGTTCAGAACCTGTCCTCCCCTGGAACTGTATCCGTTAGGCATTCCATCTGCCATGTAATTGGCAAATTCAGTCATATTGGCCTTTCCCAGTATCACGGCGCCTGCGTCACGCAGTTTCATGACCAAAAAAGCATCATAAGGAGCATACAAATCGGCAAGTGCCACCGATCCGGCACTGGTGTGCATTTTATCGTGTGTATTGATATTATCCTTCAGTAATACGGGTATGCCGTGCAGCGGACCTCTTACACCTGTAGTTTCCCTTTCATGATCCATGGCATCGGCAATGAACAGTGCATCGGGATTTATCTCAAGCACCGAGTTCAGCTTCGGCCCGCTCTTGTCATATTTTGCAATGCGTTCAAGATATAGAAGCACCAGCTCCCGTGATGTTACCTCACCCTTGCTCATTGCATCCTGTAAGTAGTTAATACTGGCTTCTTCAATGTTAAACATAACCAACCCTTCCTATGTATTTAAGTGATTTTCAAATATTTCTAATAAGATTAGTTTTATGTGAGCCAATTCGCCGGGTCAATGCATCAAAGCCCTTAAAGATAACCCATAAAGGCTTTCAGAGATAATCAAGTGCTTTCTAAGCTAAACCATAAGAATCTTCAAAGCTATTCCTTAAGAGCTTTTAAATCTATTCCATGAGAGCCGCCGAAATCATCGCATAATAGTTTTCCTTCTGCAGATAGTCCGGCATGCTGTTGCCAGTGCCAAGGGCATAGCTTCCTTTTTCCGAAGTCCTGTCCAGCATGGCCGATGCCCTTTCAAACACTTCCTCCGGAGAAGAAACGCACAAAAAGTTCATGTCAATTCCTCCGATAATGGCTATCCGCTCGCCCCACAGCTCATACGCTTTCTCCACAGGTACTATATTGTCCTCAAAGGAATGCTTGCCATCATAGCCCGCAACATCTATAAAGTCGTCCATTATCTCATTGACGTTGCCGCAGCAGTGGAGCATGGCGGGTTTTCCGGCAGCATGGGCTGCTGCCACAAACTCCTTATGCCATGGGATGATGTATTTCCTCATGTGTTCGGCGGATATGAAGGTTTGAGTATTAAAGCCGCAGTCATCGTTAACAATAATGGCTCCGACGTTTTTAAACCGTACGACTATCCTGAAATGTTCCAGTATAATCCTTCCGATTCTTTCAATAACATCCTCAACCAGCCGGATGTCGTCATACAGAGCATAACACAAATTTTCATAACCCATTATCATTATTGCATTTTCCAGAACCCCCGCAGGTCCCCTTGGTATGGATTTCATCCCGGGCAGCATATATTCGTCCAGCTCTTTGTAATACCAATAGTATTCTTCCTTTACTACCGGCCAGGGATAGGAATCAAAGCTTTTCCTGTCATGAATCAATCCTGTGGCGTTGATGGAAATGGTCTTTTTTTGCTGGTGTTCTTTCCTGGGAAAGAGGATCTGCCTTGGTACGGTAAGGGAAAGATAATCATGACCTGCCTTTTTATGCGCTTCCATATACCACAGATAATAATGAAGAGGATTTGACGGCGAGTACTCCACTCTTCTTCCGGTAAGCTCCTCAGCGACAACACCGCCTAACCCGAATTCATACAGCACGGGTCTGTCCGGTTTCGACTTATCCAAAACCTTAAGCAAATTCCAGAAATCCGGCTCCCTTTTTTCGGTCAGTTCAAGTATGCCCCGTGCCGTGGTATACCTTCTGTCAAATTTTCTCATAGCACAGCCACCCATCCAATGGATTTCTGCCCGGTAATGATGGCTAATCATCAAAAGGCATTATATTCCATGTACAACAAGATTATCATACAGACCAGCCAATTCCAAGTATTTTTTATTACTTATGCTGTCAAAAATAAAAAGACAGGCAATTCTTCCGCCAGAAGCTCAAGCCTGTCGTATATAGGAATTGTACACTGCTTAAATATTTAAGAGAAATCCCTGATAGAATTGCATGGCTGCTTTAATGCTTAAGGGAATTGCGTGGCTACTCTGATGCTTAAAGGAACTGCATTGCTGCTTTAAATACCGTGGCTTCTTTATTCACCGTGATTAGTTTAAGTATTTAAGCGGATCGACGGGAACACCGTTTTTGCGCACTTCAAAATGCAGGTGAGAGCCGGTAGCCCTGCCTGTGCTTCCCACCGTTCCGATTACATCGCCCTTTGCAACTCTTTGTCCCTTTTTTACCGTTATGGTATCGTTGTGGGCATAATAAGTGGTAAACCCGTTTTCGTGGTCGATAATAACAAGCTTACCGTAGTTGCCGCTCCATCCGGCAAATATCACAACTCCACCGTCAGCGGCTTTGTTTGGTGTACCTCTGGGTGCGGCAATATCTATGCCCGTATGGGTTCCTCCCCATCTTGACCCGAAACGTGAAGAAATTCCTCCTCGGTTGGGCAGACTGAATACTCCGGTTGCAACGGTACGAGGTCTTTCTTTTGTTCCTCTGAGCACTATTTCTGTCTTTGGCTCTTCCAGAACCTGTTCCTCTACGATATTGGTTTCCTCCAATATGCCGTTTATGCTCACAAGCTCAGTCTTAACCAGTTTTTACTTTTGTATCGCCTTTATACAGTTCATTGGTGTCCTCATATTCAACGGCGAAGGGAATTTCTTCCTCACCGGTTTCATATTCCCTGGTAACTACGTTTATCTTATATCTTGGCACCGTCAGGCTCAATTCCTGTCCGATTGATATCCTGTCAACATCAAGGCCGGGATTTGCTTTCTGAATGTCCTCGATCTTTAAACCAAATTGAGCTGCAATTGCAGTTACCGTATCTCCTTTTTTTACTATGTAT